>CAYLML010000010.1:0-11287 GCA_964384985.1 uncultured Candidatus Saccharibacteria bacterium
AAATTGCAGTAGGCATCCGCAATAGAATCACCTTCATCAATCGCTTTTTGATATATGTCCTTAGCTTTTTTGTCTCCGCGATCATCAAGTAACAGAGCTTCTTCAAAACGAGAGAGTTGATTAAGGGTGTTCAAACAGAAGATGCCGTGGCCGTAAATGGGCTCATAGCAGCCAAAATCATCCCTGTATACAAGCATGTACGAAAGCTAGACGAACTCAGCGAACGGCATGACTTAAGTATTGGTGATGTTATGAGCATGGGCGCGGTGTCCATTATTGAGGCGGCGCTTTTAGTAGACGTCGAATCAGAGCATGTCCATAGCATGCACGGTTCCGAAACAACCCGTCATTTGGGGAAATTATTGACGGCGAGCAGACTTGTGCCGGCTATCAATAGCAAGGGTATGCATGTATACGGAACGGCCAACGGCAGCGACGAAAGAATTGTTGATCCAGTCGTTTTGGTTGAAAGCGAGGATGATCTATCAGAATATGGGAGCAGCGACGCGGATGTTGAGCTGGATGCAGTAGTGCGCGACATAAGACAACGACTGCTGCAAGGCCTTAGCGACAGACAGATCTATGCCCTGAGCAGAAGATTTGGTATTGCCGGCACTGCTGAGGGGACATTTGATGAGATCGGCAGTGATCTAGGCGTAACCAGAGAACGAGTGAGACAAATTCATGACAGTGCATTAATAAAGACGAGAACCGCACACGGTATTGTCAGGCCATATGTGCGGGATAACAATTTTGGCGGCGTGATTCCCGAAGAGTTTTATGAAACTTGGCTACCTGAAGCCTAGCCAACGTTGACCTATCTTAAAGTATTGGATATAATGGACGAAGTGTCCGGCCGAAGTGGTCGGCTTTTTTCATATATAGAGACAATTTGGAACCTAACAAGAAAGGCAAAATAATGGACTTAGACATGAAACAGCTCGCGACGGCTATCCGCACGATCGCCGAGGAAAAAAACCTGCCGGAAGATACCGTCAAAGAAGTAGTTGAACAGGCTCTGGCCGCCGCTTACCGTCGCGACTATGGTGACCGCGAGCAGGAAATCCGCGTAACGATGAACCTGAATACCGGCGACGTCGACGCGTACATCACCAAAGAAATCGTTGAAAACGTTGAAAATCCAGCATATGAAATCAGCGTAAAAGAAGCCCAGGTCCGTAAAAAAAGCGCCAAGGCGGGCGAAACTATCGAGGTGCACGAAAAAGCCGAAGCCTTTGGCCGCGTGGCCGCCCAGACTGCCAAGCAGGTTATCCTGCAGCGCCTGCGTGAAGCCGAGCGCGAAATCGTCATGGCCGAATACGAAGATAAGATCGGTACGGTTATTAATGCAACCGTTGCCCGCGTAGAGGGTAACATCGTACGTATCGACTTGGGCAAAGCCCAGGGCATCATGCCGCGCAGCGAGCAAATCCAGGGTGAACGCTACTATCCAGGACAGCGGCTAAAAGTCTTCTTAAAAGATGTTGAGCGCGGTTTCCGCGGCCCACAGCTGGTCGTTTCGCGCGGCAATACCCAGTTCATTGAGTGGCTGTTCCGCGGCGAAGTTCCGGAAATGGAGAGCGGCGCGGTCGAGATCAAAGGCATCGCGCGCGAAGCCGGTGTGCGCTCTAAGATCGCCGTCGCCTCCAACGTACCCGGCGTAGATCCGGTCGGCACTTTCGTGGGCGGCCACGGTACCCGCGTGAACGCCGTCGTATCGGAAGTAGGCGAGCAAGAGAAAATCGACATCATCGTGTGGGCCGAAAATCCGTCCGAGTACATCACCCAGGCCCTGAGTCCCACCAAGGTCGCTAAGGTCGTAATCGACGAAAAGACTAAAAAGGCCAAAGTGATTGTTCCCGAAGACCAGCTCAGCATCGCCATTGGCAAAAGCGGACAGAACGTCCGCCTGGCCAGCAAGCTGACGGGCTACGAACTGGATATTGAAGCCGAACGGACCGGCGCTGTCGAAGCCGCACCTGAGGCACCCGCCGAAACAGCTGGTAAACCCACTGAAGCTACCAATACAACAGCTAAAACCACTACGCTGCCAAAGCAGCCGAAGCTCAAGAAAAAGAACGAGCTGGAGAGCTCGCTGCTCGAAGCCATCGAAGAACACGGCGTGGACGAAAAGGCCGAAGACATTGGCGAGCCGACGGATAATAGTACTGTTCAGTCTGATGAAAAGGTGGAGAAAGCCGAAGAGAGCTAGGGTGCCTATCCGGCTTGGCGAGGGGCAGCCCCACTTTGGACCAAAAGTGTATTGTGATGAAAACGTAGGTGATGAGTACGCACCTGTTGATTTCGATGTAGTTAGCATGGGTGAAAATCTAAAGATTGATTTTCCGGAAATCTCTCAAGCCGAATGGGATAACGTGATGGTCTATCTTACGGATGGATTGCCCACAAGTGTTGGTGGATTTTCTGCTAACACTTTGCCGCTTAAAGAATCATTCTCAGCAAGGGTTTTGCTCAGCGCTCAGCAAAGAATACGAGAATTCTTTACGGGCAGGAGTTCTATACCTTCGATGAAACATATTCAAAAAATAGCAGGCGAGCATGATGTCTTCGTTGCTGTTAATCTAGCGTCGGAGGCTAAGGAGCGTGTTAGTAAGACCGGCAGATTTTTTCCTAAGGGTGAGAAATATGATTCAAATACAATTTTGGCCCACGAGCTTCAGCATACTGCCGGACACCTTACAAATAACAGAATACACGAGTCGCAAGGAGCTGCTCTCCGGAAGTGGTATCGGCATGCGGTTACCTACATGGGAAGTATAATCACCGGACTGGCTACGGGTACGGCTGGAGCTATAACGGATATTGTAGCGGTGAGCCCCCTTGATAGGACAGCCGTTCTTATTGGAGGAGGCGGTGTGGCTAGTGGCGTTGCCATGGTCGCTGCACCGATTTACCTGATGGCAAAACGTAAAACACTGAGTATGGATAGATTTGGCATTGACGTACCTGAACCACCATATAGTGGCGGTGAGGATTCGGCTAATGGGTACGCACTGGCTACACAAGACAGATGGAGAGGTGTCATCTGTCTGTCTGGTAAAGCAGAATAGCTCACCCAGAGATCACTATTATGGGTCGGCTAAGTACCAGCTGCTCCTAATTAGCTCGTATACCACTCGCGAAAGCGGGGCCACAACAAGCTAAGGCCTAAACCGATAAGTCGAACGCTAAGCACGGCGGCTACCAGGCTAAGCAGGTATAGCCAAAGACTGCCGGGAAAACTGCCTGCCAACCCATTCCTTAGCTCTTGAATGGCGATGCCAAAACATAATATAACGCCGAACGCGAAAGCGCCGCCGCCCAATACGATGATAATAAGTTTGATAAAAAAGTCGTGCAGCGAAGCCAGCCAGTAGAAAATGCCTCCGACGCTGTTTTCTCGTACGAAGCTGACTCCGAGACCAACGGAACTCTTAACGCCGAAGGCCGCCTGCAGAAGTCGAAAGATTAAAATGTACATGAGCGCCCCGAACAGGGCCCACGCCGCGAATAGCAGGACCCGCTCCACGGCTTGGTAATGCTGCGTGCCGTCCAAAAATTGCCGCATACGGACTTCCCATAGAGGCAGGGGGTCTACATTACCGATATTCCGGCTCAATAATTGATCGGTTAATGCTTGCAGGTTGAAAACGGTCAGGGCTGTTAACGCGATAACTATTTCAGCGACCAGCCCATAGGCGCTTGGAAAAAAAATATGCCTAAGCTCTAGCCGACGGCTGGTTATTTCGTTATATGAAAAGATTGCCATATTCTAGCTTGTAATATAGCGTGCATTTTGGGCTTGTCAAACGCCGCAACATAAGCTAAGCTTAAGCTCAGTAACAATATTATAAGAGACAATTACCGTTTTTCTGACATGGAAGACCAACCAAATAAAACTAAAAAGGTGTCTCGCCGCCGGTCCCGGCAAATAACTGTTTTTTCCGGATTCATCGTTTTGGCCGTGGCAATAGTATTAGTCACTATAGTCGCTTTCAAGGCCGGTAAGAATAGCGTCCAGCAGAGGGTGGCCGTAGTCAATATTACGAAAAGCGGTTTTCAGCCAGCTACGCTTTCAGTTAAGAGCGGAACAAAAATTATTTGGACTAATGACGACAACGGCATGCATCAGGTAGTAGCGAATCCTTTTCCTACCGGCACGGACCTGCGCGGCTTAAAATCAGAAATCCTCAATAATTCGCAAACATACGTTTATACTGCAAAAACCGTCGGTAGTTTTGGTTATCACGATCAATTGCACCCCACCATTAACGGCACCCTCGTGGTGAAGAAGTAAGATAAGAAAAGTGAATTTTATGACTAAAACTACAGCCTTCGTCAGCCAACTCCCAGAAAAGTTTAGTCAGCGCCGGAAAGTACCAAAATTACCGTTGATCCTGATCGCTCTCGTGATCGGGCTGGGCGGGGCCTATGCTATTGTTCGCTCGCTGGCGGCCACGACCACCAATAACTGTTTCGCGGTTCCAAGCAGCTGTGGCTACCCGGATGCTACTAATACCGGCCTCAATGTCCCCATCAGCGCTGGTGGTCTTGGCGGCGATACTAGCAAACTGACAAAGTCCGGCTCAATCACTGTTTCAGACCCCACGGCCACTGCTTCAAATCCCACGGTGATCAGTAACAAGGATGTCACGGGCACGATTAGCATCAATTCCAGCAACGTCACCATTGAGAATACAAGAGTTACATCCACGGATACTTGTGGTTCCAGCGACGCGTGTGGCAACTACCAGATTATAATTCAGGCAGGGTTGTCTAACATAAAAATCAATAACGTTGACTTGGCGGCCGCTTCCGGCGCCACCTGCGAACATGACATCCGCAACCTTGGGTCCACCATCAAAGTCAGCAACACGTATATGCATGGCTGCGACTCCAACCTCTATAGCACCGGCAACACGACTTTCAATGACGACTATGGCATCGCGAAGATAGCCATCAAGAATGACCATATTGAAAATATCTACATCGATGACAGTACATTCTCCGCTGAACACTCTACACTGCTCAATCCTGTCGATCAAACGGCGGTTATCTTTGGGAATGTCGGTGGTGGCTCCGGCGGCGCCTGCAAGAATAAGCTTACCGTTGATAAAAGCTTGCTCAGTGGCGGTGGGTATGTTCTTTATCCGTGCGGCAATGCATCTAGTGGGGGGTCCAGCAGTGTGAGTGTTACGGATAACCGTTTCGCTCAATGTATAAGCAGCAAATGTCCTGACTCCAATGGCTATTTTGCCGGCGGTGGTAGCTACGGCCACTTGACAGCTTATTATTTTGGTGGCCCGTGGACTGGCAACGTCTGGGATAATGATCCAAACAAGACTATATGTTCTGGCGGCGACGCTGGCTGTCCCAGCACCGATGGTGGCGTCGGCGGTTCTGGCGGTGGCAGTACGGCCGATACGACCGCGCCTAGCACGCCGTCCGGCGTGACGGCCACCGCAACGAGCTCTAGCACGGTAAGTCTAACCTGGAGTGCCAGCACCGATAATACCGGGGGCGCGGGCGTGGCTGGATATAATGTGTTCCGCAACGGAACGCAGGTAAATGCCACCACTGTGTCGGGTACAACTTACCAGGACACCAACCTATCACCGGCCACAGCCTACCAATACACTGTCCAGGCTGTCGATAATGCCGGCAACGCGAGCAGCATGAGCAGTTCCGTGAGCGCCACAACGCTAGCTGCGCAGACGGGTGGCACTGGCGGCGGCACGACCGGTGGCGGGACAAGCTGTACCCCGGCTACGTCATCAGCTACGCTCACCTCCGTTTTCAATAGTGCTACCAGCGGTACGATCATCTGCTTAGCGGCTGGATCATACACCTTTAGCGGCGGCCTCAAAACAGGCACGGCGGTCACCATCCAGCCTCAAGACGGCGTAACGCAAGCCCAAGTGAAGATGACGATAAACTTCTCGGCCGCCAGCGGCATCACGATCAATGGCATCACGGTGTCGGACGGCTCGCGGATAAGTGGCTCCAAAACAAAGAACATTACAGTCGAAAACTCTGATTTCCCCGGCCAAATTACGCTTGACGCCAGCACGCTTGCCAACGCCAACATCTTGTTTGACCACAATGTCCACCATGACTTTAACGCGACGGGTGACCAGGAAGGCCGCATCTTCGTGCCTGGCGGTGATGGCCGGCCGGCGGTAGGTGTCACTATCCAAAACTCGCAATTCCTACGTGGCAACTCGGACGGTATTCAGAACGGTGCCAATGGGCTTCACATCGGTCCTGGCAATGTATTCAGCGATATCGTACAGGTTGACAGCTCGAGCGGTGTACACGCCGACTCAATCCAACTATATGGCAGTCAAAACACCACCATCGAAGGCAACTACTTCCATAATGATGAAGATGGCATCATGTGCGCTGATGGCTGTGACCATGAAGTGGTGAAGAACAATGTCTTCGCAGTTACCGGCTCCGCGTTCGCTATCACCTGGTTGTCGGATAATGGTTCTAGCATTACCCACAACACGTTCGTCAATGGGTCGTCGTGCTCGTATGGACCTTGTGGCATCATCGCATTCGGTAATAAGAGCAGCGACCCCGTTAGCACAGGCACAACGCTCAAAGACAATGTTCTGACATCGTATGAGGTATTGAGCGGTGCAGGTACGACGACTGGCCTAGCAAGCGGCGCCGAAGGTCATAACCTTCTCGTTAACAACCCCAAAGCGGGTCCTCCAAGTCCGAGCAGCACCGATATAATCGGTAGCCCCACCTATGTTGGCGGCGCTAACCCAAGCAATTATGCAGGATATGCATTGGCTTGCGGGTCGCTCGGCAAGGGCAACGCTTCGGACGGCACAGATCGTGGTATTAACGTCGCGGGTGCTAGCGGTTCTTGCGGCGGTGGCACGACTGATACCACCAACCCGAAGGTCTCTATCACGGCTCCGACCAGTGGCGCCACGGTCTCAGGGATTTACACCGCTAACACTACGGCTACTGACGACACAGGTGTCACCAGGGTTGACTTCTATCTAGACAACGGCACGACACCGTTCAGCGTTTCCACTAGTCCCTACATCTACTCCTTCGATACCAAACTCCTGAGCGATGGCAGCCACACGCTTAAAGCCACGGCCTATGACGCGGCGGGCAATAAGAGCTCAGCCACCGTTACCTTCACCGTCAAGAACCCTGACACCACCAAGCCGACGGCACCGACCAATGTCAAGGCCACAGCTAGCAGCGCTACTACCGTCAACCTCTCCTGGAATGCTAGTACCGATCCCGTCGTTGACGCTAACAACAATACGGTTGTTGCCACTGGTGTAGCAAAATATAATGTCCTGCGCAACGTGGCAGGGTCAGTGGGCGTTGTCATCGCTCAAGTAACGACCACCAGCTATACCGATACTACCGCCGTTGCTAACACCAGCTATAACTATGTCATCCAAGCCGTCGACGGCGCCGACAACGTCTCCACCAATTCAGCTACCGCTACCGTCACCACGCCGACGAGCCCCGACACTACGCCTCCGAGCACCCCATCCAACGTTAAAGCCACGGCCACTAGTGCTACCCAAGTCAACTTGACCTGGAACGCCTCCACCGACAGCGGCGGCTCGGGACTGGCCGGCTACAACGTCTACCGCGATGGCGCCAAGCTGAACGATACGCCGGTTACTACTACTAGCTACGGCGACAGTACTGTCGATGGTTCCACGACCTATAGCTACACGATAGAGGCCGTTGATGGCGCCAATAATAAGGCCAAAAGCAGCGGCGTCAGTGTCACCACGCCGACGAGCCCCGACACTACGCCTCCGAGCACCCCATCCAACGTTAAAGCCACGGCCACTAGTGCTACCCAAGTCAACTTGACCTGGAACGCCTCCACCGACAGCGGCGGCTCGGGACTGGCCGGCTACAACGTCTACCGCGATGGCACTCAGCTCAATACCGCTCCGCTGCCAAACACCACCTTCCAGGACGCCAACGTCGCACCGAGTACCAAATATCAGTACGCTGTCCAAGCCGTTGATAACACCGGCAATACCAGCGACAAGACCAGTGTCGTCAGTGTGACTACTCCTGCAGCCTCGGGCAGCGGTAATAGCGGTGACTTGCTGGTGGGGAGTAGCACCATCCAGGGCACAGCCGACAACGATACGGCCGGCAGTCCTGAAGGCTTCAAATACACGGCCAAGGCCTCCGGCCAGGCCAGCACCATCAAGCTTTACATCGACCAAGGTTCCACCGCCACATCGGTCATAGCCGGAGTTTATGCCGACAGTAATGGCAAGCCGGGTACGCTGCTGGCGACAGGTAAAGTCAGCTCGCCTAGCGCTAGTAGCTGGAATACCATCACCTTAAATTCCAATCCTGCCATCACCAGCGGGCAGAGCTACTGGATAGCACTGTTAGGCACCGGCGGCACCGTTAAGTTCCGCGACGCAGCTTCTGGTAATTGCTCACAATCTCCGAGTGGCAATAAGTTCATCAGCTTGCCTGCGGCTTGGAATACCGGCAATCTCTGGCAGACTTGCAATCTCTCGGCATACGTCAGCTCTGCTTCAAGCTCATCGGGCGGTTCTGGCGGCACTTCCACGACACCAACCGCGCCAATTAGTATCAGTGTGGTCGATGGACATAATCAGCCGGTAGTCGGCGCGACAGTAACCATCGGCAATCAGACGGTACAGACCAATAGCCGCGGCATCGCTTTCTTCACCGGTGTCGCGACTGGCCAGCAGCCCGTCACCATACAATCCGGCAGCACCAATGTGACCAGGAGCGTTAACGTCACCCCTCAGAGCAGCTCATCCAGCAACACGCGAACACAGCACGTCACACTGTCGCTAGTCAGTGCTACCACAAACCCGGCTCTTCTATTAGTACCGATCGTCATACTAGTAGGCGCTGCCCTCATTATTTTCCGGCCATGGAGCGACAGAATCACGGCTCAAGCTATTTCTCAAACTACCGCTAGTCACGAGCCACCGAAAGTCGTTTCCTCGAATCATCCGGCAGAAGGTGTCAACCTCACTCACCAGGGCCGAACTATTGAGACTCCCGGCACGGCCTACGCCCCCGACGATAAAGACAAAAAATCTTAGCCCAACAGCAAGTCGCCAGAGTAATTAGCACTCTTGACGCGAGAGTGCTAAGTGCTATCATGGTAGTAGGCAATACCGCAAAAAACGACTGATAACGCGCCGAGAAAAGGAGAGTAGTAAAGCCTATGATGCCCAATTCACCTGATTTCCAAGAATTTTTAAATCACCTCACGAACAACGCGCTGCAAAGTTTAAAGCACGCTGACGCCATCGCGCGCAGTTTTGGCAGCGCCTACGTCGGTACCGAACACTTGCTCCTGGGCCTGTTAGCCCAAGACGGCAGCATTGGCGCTAAGATCCTTGAAGATGCCGGGGTTACGCTGGACCGCGCTCGCCTGGCCCTGAACCTTACGCCTAAAACACTGGTGGTCAACGTTGGCGCCAAAGGCCTGAGCGAAACCGCCAAACTAACGCTGAAAATGGCATACGATGTCGCTCAAGACTATTCGCAGGATTATTGCGGCACCGAACACATCTTATATAGCATACTGACGCAAAAAAACGCCCGCGCGACCATCCTGCTGCGCGACATGAACGTGAACGTCGACGCCCTGACTGCTGAAATCGAACAATTCCTGACTCGTCAGCAATACGAAGAAGACCAGGAAACCGGTACTGACGGCCGCAAGCGCAGCAAAAAGGCCGGCAAGAAAACCGCGCTGGACTTTTTCGGCACGGACTTGACCCAGCAGGCCCGTCAAAGCAAGCTTGACCCGGTGGTCGGCCGCGAAAACCAGATTCGCCGCGTCATTACCATCCTCAACCGCCGCAACAAGAACAATCCGGTACTGATCGGCGAGCCCGGCGTCGGCAAGACGGCTATTGTCGAGGGCTTGGCCCAGCGTATCGTTTCCGAAGACGTGCCTGATTCGCTGCTTGATAAGCGCATCATCGTGCTTGACCTGGCTGGTATGATCGCCGGCACCAAATACCGCGGCGAGTTCGAAGAACGCCTGAAAAAGGTCATGGCCGAACTCGAAAAAGACAGCAAGACCATCGTGTTTATTGATGAGCTGCATCTGATTGTCGGCGCGGGGGCCGCCGAAGGCGCCATGGACGCCGGCAATATCTTGAAGCCGGCCCTGGCCCGCGGCAAGATCCAGCTGATCGGCGCGACGACCACTGTTGAGTACACCAAACATATAGAGAAGGATGCCGCCTTGGAGCGCCGTTTCCAGCCTATCCAGGTGCCTGAAACCACGCCAAGCGAAACCCTGGCCATATTAAAGGGTTTGCGCAAACATTACGAGAACTTTCACGGCGTCAACCTGAGCGACGAAGTACTCGATGATGCGGTAACCCTGTCCAAGCGCTATATTAATGACCGCTACATGCCCGACAAGGCCATAGACCTGATAGACGAGACCGCCGCTCATTTGCGCATCGATAAGGGCAAGACCAGCCCGGAAGTCCGGGCCTTGCAAAAAGAGCTTAAACTGGTCAACACCCAGATCGAAGAAGCCGTCGATGCCGAAGATTATGAGCGGGCTGCACGCGCTAAGACCCGCGCGTCACAGATAAACAGCGAACTCGCCAAGCTGCATGCCGATGGCAAGAAGGCTAAAAGGCTGACGGTCACCAGCGAAGACCTGGCCGACGTCGTGGCCCGCATGACGGGCGTACCGGTCAAGAAAGTCATACGCAGCGAAGCCAAATATCTTCTAACTCTCGAGAAAACCCTTAGTAAGTACATCATTGGCCAGGCAGAGGCGGTCGAAGCCGTATCCAAGGCCATCCGCCGCAACCGTAGCGGTATCAGCAGCGATAAGCGGCCTATCGGTTCGTTCATTTTCTTGGGCCCGACCGGTGTCGGCAAAACGGAACTGGCCCGCGTGCTGGCCCGTGAGTTCTTCGGCAGCGAGAACGCGCTGGTAAAGATCGACATGAGCGAATTCGGCGAGCACCACAACGTGTCCCGCCTTGTCGGCGCTCCGGCCGGCTACGTCGGCTATGATGAAGGCGGCCAACTGACTGATAAGATCCGACGCCAGCCTTACAGCTTGGTACTTTTCGATGAAATTGAAAAGGCGCACCCGGACGTATTTAATATGCTGCTGCAAATGCTGGAAGACGGCTATCTAACCGATGCCAAGGGCCGGCGCATTGATTTTACGAATACCATCGTCATCATGACCAGCAACGTAGGTGCCGAGAAGTTGCAAAAGGAGGCCTCATTTGGATTCCAT
>CAYLML010000011.1:0-11189 GCA_964384985.1 uncultured Candidatus Saccharibacteria bacterium
ATCCCCCGTTAGCTCGTTCCTGGGCGCTATAGGCAGGGGCGGTTGATGTGAGTAGTCGATATATATAGTTGCTCTGTCGAATTCCTGGAGGCCTTTGCGCAAGGTTTGGCGGAAGACCTTTTCTTCTTTGGCCAGGACTTCCACGACTTTGGCGCGGTTTTCGGCGACTTCCGGGAAATCTTCGTGGTAGAGGCCGGCGATGACTGGCACGACCTGCTCCAGGAAATTTTGCTCCACACCCAGCTCGAACGCGAAGCGGATCGCCCGGCGCAGCAACCGGCGCATGACGTAGCCCTGTTCCTTATTGCTCGGCGTAATGCCGTCTACGGCCAGAAAGGTGGCGGCACGCAAGTGGTCGGCGATGACCCGCATGCTCTCGGTGTGGCTTTCGTATTTTTTGCCGGAAATTTCCTCGAGCTTATCGATAATTGGTTTCAGGATGCTGATGTGGAACACATCCGGGCTGTTTAGCTTGGCCGCGGCGATACGCTCCAGCCCCCCGCCGAAATCAACGTTTTGCTTGGGCAGCTTGTCGAAGCCTTTCTCGGTTTTGATGTACTCCATGAAGACGCTGTTGCCGATCTCCATGAAGCGCCCGCAGTCGCAGTTCGGGTGGCAGTTCTCGCCATATTTGGTGTCGTGCTCGATGAAGTCAAATTCATAAAATACCTCGCTGTCCGGGCCGCCCGGTTCGCCCGGCGGCATGTCGGAAATCCTGCCGGCGCGGCACCACCAGTTTTTGCTGGCATCATAGTAGAAAATCCGTCCGTTTTGCATGCCTTTTTTTGCTCCGTCGGCTTCCGAGCCGACATCAACTTCTTTGGCGTCAATCTTCTTTTTGGTAAACAGGCTTTTCCAGACGGCTGCGCTTTCGGTATCGCGCGGGATATTATTCGCTCCGTCGCCGATAAAACACGTCACGTACAGTTTTGCCGGATCCAGTCCGACAGTGTCGGTGAGGAACTCAAAGAACCACGGCAGCTGCTCCTTTTTGAAATAGTCGCCCAGCGACCAGTTGCCCAGCATTTCGAAGAACGTGGTGTGGCGGTTGTCGCCGACTTCTTCGATATCCTGGGCGCGCAGACAAGTCTGGCTGTCGACCAGGCGTGTGCCTTCCGGGTGCTCCTCGCCAAGCAGATACGGTATGAGCGGCTGCATGCCGGAGCCCGTGAACAGCGTGGTCGGGTCATTATAAGGCACCAGCAAAGCGCGCGGTATCGCCTTGTGCCCGCGCTCCGTGAAAAATTCCAGATACGCCTTGCGGATTTCCTGTGCAGTCATATCTGTAAAGTATAGCAAATATCGGCTGAAACAGCTCTTTGACAATATCATGTAAAACTGCTACTGTATATTTCTACATGGCTGTATACGTATACAAACACGGCGACGCGAATGCGCTGCAGGCTGAGAGAATCGGCTTGTTTGGCGCGCACATAGATGATGTCGAGAGCGAACGCCATCGCCTGGTGAACGCCGGCATGAACGCAGCTCTGAAACGAGAGGCCGATGCCCGGGAGGTCACCAAGCAGCTGGCGCAGGCACGAAGCAACAGGCTGCCTGCCGAATTCGTGAGCCGCCTTATGGCCGGAGGTTTCTACGAAGCCCAGGTAGCCGAGGAGCCATCAGGCCTGGCCATGCGCGCTCCGGCCGGCGAGGGCACGCCGAATTTCATCGTGGACGCTAAAAAGGTAGCTGACACGGATGAGCTCATTACGATTGCCGTAGGCCACACGGACGACCCGGTATTCAGCCCTCACTTTATAGAGCAAGTAATCACGCACCGCGCCGTACAGTATGAGCCTTTCCTGGCCGACCGGACACTCCAGTTCCGGAGCCACCAATCTTTCGGCCGTATCGGCGTCAACGGTTACGAACCGGTGCTCAGCGTCCTGGGTGAGGAGCATGCCGTGGTTCAGGCAGTAGCAGCGTCAGCCAGCTGATCCATCATGCGCGGCGATGTATTCCACGGCCTCCAGCAGGTCGGCCGCCGTATGGTCGGCCTCGGTTGATGTGACCTCATGGTTGCCGGTTTTCACCAGGATGGTTTTAGTCCCGGCAGCGATGCCCGCCTGGATATCGGACTCATGGTCGCCTATCGAATATGAGTTTGCCATGTCGTCTATCTTGAACTCCGTAGCCGCGTCCAGAAGCAGCTTGGGCTTGGGTTTGCGGCAGTCGCAGTTACCATCTTGGGCGTGCGGACAAAAATAAGTCTTAGCTATTTTCACTCCTGTTGGTTCCAGCAGCTCCATGAGGATATCGTTCAGCCGATGAAAATCAGCTTCAGTGATGCGGCCTTCGGCTATGCCGGCCTGGTTAGTCACGATAAAAACCTTGTAATTCAGGCCCGCGAGCCGTTTCATGGCTTTGAATACATCAGGAAACAAGTGGATTTTAGAAATTCTATCCACGCGCAGGTCGGGCGGATCAACAATGATCGTGCCGTCACGGTCCAGGAATACGGCTTTCATAGGTTTAGTGTATCAGAACGCTTGTGCTTACGATATGATGCCGCCGCCAAGGCAGCGGTCACCGTCATAAATAACAGCTGACTGACCGGCGGCCTTGCCGCGCTGAGGTTCGTCGAGCAACAGTTTTTTCCCACTGAGTCGGCAGTCGACGAGCGGGCCGCGGTAGCGCAGCCGGGCCTGGTACTGCTTTTTTGGATCGGGTTTTTCATTTATCCAATGCAGGTCTTCCAGTTCAATTTCACTAGCCCACAGCTCTTTGTCATTAAGATCAGTTGTCACATATATCGTGTTGGTCCGCATATCTTTTCGGCTCACATAATAGGGCAGGCCGCCGCCAACGTCCAGGCCGTGTCGCTGGCCGATGGTATAAAAAATCGCGCTGTCGTGCTCGCCGATTTCGCTGCCGCTCTGGTCGACTATAGGGCCGTGGGGCTGCGGGCCGAGCTCATGCAGCAGGAATTCCTTGATGCCGACTTTGCCCACGAAACAGATACCTTGGCTGTCTTTTTTATCGGCGGTGGCTAATCCGAGTTTTTTAGCCAGCGCCCGAACTTGCGGCTTCTTCATTTCGCCTATGGGCATCAGGCTGCGGCGCAGGGCGTCCCCGGTTACGCGGTATAAAAAATACGACTGATCCTTGTTAGGGTCCAGACCGGCAAACAGCCGGCCGTCTTTGATCCGTGCATAATGGCCGGTAGCGATCAGGTCGGCGCCGTCTTCCAGCGCGGTTTCCAAAAACAGCTTGAATTTAACTTCTTGGTTGCACATCACGTCCGGGTTCGGTGTGCGCCCGGCACGATATTCGGCCACCATGTAGTCAACCACCTTTTGGCGGTACTGTTTTTCGAAGTCATACAATTTGAACGGGATGCCGAGCTGCACTGCCACCCGTTTCGCGTCCCGGTAGTCTTCCTTCCACGGGCATGTGAAACCGGGGAGGTCCTGGCTCCAATTTTTCATATATACACCTGTAACATCATAGCCTTGCTCTTTGAGCAGGGCAGCCGTAACCGAACTATCAACGCCGCCGGACATACCGACGTAAACTTTTTTCGCCATATCTGTTCTATTTTAACAGAGAGGCTCTGCTCAGGCTGTCTTGCGCCGCAATTCCCTGATGTCGATCGAGTGGTGGTCGACGGCTGCCGCGGTGGTTTCCATCTTGTCTTCAAGCCGGTCAAAGCGCCTGTCCATTTGCTCAAAGCGCCTGTCCATCTGTTCAAAACGTCTTTCCATTTGTTCGAAGCGTTCATCTACTTGCTCGAAACGTTCATCCACTTTGTCGAAGCGTTCGGAAATCAGCTGCAGGGCATCGCCCACGATCTCCCCAACAACACGGCCAACGATTTCTTCTACGTCTTGTTTAGTAGCCGGTTCAGCAGTTGCCATACATTACAGTATGTAGGCTACGGGTTATGCAATGCAAGAAAGGTTAAGGTAATTTTAACAATCGCTAGACGTCCAGAAAAACGATCAGCTTATCGGCCTTTACGTGGATAATGCCGCCCGAAATTCGTATGCGGCGCTCGCCTTCCTTCACGGTCCGCACTACGATATCGCATGGCACCAGAAGCGAAATAAAATTATGGTGATGGGGCAAGATATCGAACGGGCCGGTGGCGCTTTCGGCGCTGACGCTGAACGCCACGCCATCGTAATAAGTGCGGAACGGCGAATGTATTAATACCCGCATGCTGGCTTGCGCGGATTTGCGGTTAAAATCAGCGGCGGCCTGCTGCCGCTCGCCTTCAACCGTACCAACGGCTTCCGGCGCAGCGGTATCGCCGATGACCTTTTGCTCGTCGACGCCGATAGGCTCGTCGCTCATATAACGATCTCCTCAATGCTCTTCAGCGTTTCTTCGCGCGTAAAGAAATCTCCGGGAACGCCGCTATATTTTGTCATGACGTTCATATTCTGGGTAAAGTTTTCGATGAGTTTCTTAGCCTTGGCGTAATCGACCCGGTCCGCCAGACTGAGTTCCGATTCGCCGATAATAGCGATGATATTTTTCAGCGAATTGTACTTTTGTAGCAGGGCTTGGACCTCTACGCTTAGCAAATAGTGGCGCTCGCCGACGATTTCCGGCGTAAGAAGCGATGAGCTGGTCATGCTCAGGTCAACAGCCGGCCGGATGCCTTGTTCGGCGACTTTGCGGGACAGCACGATGACCGAGTCCATTTCGTGCTGGATAAACTGTACGGCCGGATCAGAAACGTCATCGGCCGGAACATAGATGGTCTGCACTGACGTAATCGAGCCGTTCTCATTGGAGCTCAGGCGGTCCTGAAGCGTTTTTACGTCCGAGAAGATCGTCGGCTCGTAGCCGCCCTCGCTCGGCACTTGGTCCAGGATGGTCGACAGTTCGTTGCGCGCCTGGACGTAGCGGTACATGTTGTCGGCGAAGAACAGGACGTCTTTGTGCTGCTCGTCCCGGAAATATTCCGCTCCCGCGGTAGCCGACACGCCAACCATGGCACGGAGTACGGGGTTTTCATTCATCTGGGCAAAGAACATGCAAGTATTTTTTAACAGATCATTTTCCTTGAAGGTCTCATATAGCTCATGGCCTTCGCGGATGCGCTCGCCGATTCCCGAGAAGAACGACAGCCCGCTGCCGGCCCGGGTGACGTTATGGATCATTTCCATGGTCAGTACCGTCTTGCCAACGCCGGCGCCGCCGATGATGCCGACTTTGCGGCCCTTGACGAACGGCGTGAAGAAATCCACCACTTTGATACCCGTCTCAAGTATTTCAGGTTTGTTTACCGAAAAGTTAGTGGTTCGTGGCGGAAGCTGCAAAATATCCTTTCGCTGTACGTCTTCGCCCGTTATAGGCTCCAGACCGTCCAGCGGGTCACCCAGGGCGCTAAGGATGCGGCCGATTGTTCTGTCGCCGATAGGGATCTCAATGCCTTTGTGGCTGCGCTCTACGCTCATACCCTTGGTTATGTTAAGGTCGCCTCGGACATTAAGGCAAAAGGCCACTCCGCCGGGTTCCAGATGATCCACGAGCAGCTGGGTGTCACGGCCGTTCTGCACAATGACCAGCTCATTGACTGCCGGCACGTCTTCGTCGAACTGTGTCAGTACGACGAAATCCTTGATGGTCAAGACTACGCCTGCCACGTCTGCCCTCCCGTCGCGGATGTAGTTTTCTTGCGGCCGTTGACTGTTTCTTTCAGGCGCTCATCTTTCACGCTGCGCCGGGCACGATTGTACTGCAGGCGAAGCTCGCCTTTGGTTTCGTCCGCGCGCTGGTGCGAAGCGCTCATGGCCCGGAAACGGGAGGCGTATTGCGCCAATTTGGACTGCAGGATTACCTGGCTGATAGCAATCTGCATCATAGACCGTTCCAAGTGGGCCGCCACGGCGTTCGTGCTCGGTTCAAAAATGTACGTGTTTTCATTGATGATATCTTCCGGTTTTTCGCTGGCGCCGCCCTTTTCTTTCACGGCGTTGGACAATTCCATAAATTTCACGTCCTGGGTCATCAGCGACAGGTACTCCTGATAAAAAACTTTCGTCGAACGGTACTGCTGCACCTCTTGGATGATGGGCAGGACGTTAATGTTCGTGTCTTTAACCGGCA
This sequence comes from uncultured Candidatus Saccharibacteria bacterium, assembly GCA_964384985.1. GTDB lineage: Bacteria > Patescibacteriota > Saccharimonadia > Saccharimonadales > UBA4665 > CAYLML01. The sequence goes on from CAYLML010000011.1 coordinate 6,064, forward strand.
GTTTGAAGTGCCGCTTATAGGCGACGTTGTGCTGGGTCAGCTGCATGGCGCCATGATGGCCGATAACCACAATATCGTTTTTAGACGGATCGTACGCCTTAAGCACCAGCTGGATGAGTTTTTGGTCGATATCACCGCTGAAACCGCCCTCCGCCGTAATGATAACGAACAGCTCCTTATCGATGATTTTGGTCTCTGACTTGTCCCGGCCGAAGCTGAACGATTTGTTAATCCGCAGCTGGGAATACATGCCCCACAACTGTTCGAAGAATTTGGTCGACTGCAGCACCTGGTCTTTGATCTGGGCGATGCGCATGCTGGCAATACCTTCAAAGGCGCTGGTCAGCTCCACCAGTGTGCCCATGGCCGTCTCTTCACGAGCTATTTCGTCCGGCCGTCTCATTTCTTCGCTCCGGCTGCTGTTTGTTTTTCGCTCTTCTGTGCGGTTTCAGGCACGTTTTTCTCTTGGATCATACACTGGGCTTTGAGCTGGTCGCGGGCCTTATCGTACGCGCCATCATCATCGGTCGCCTGTCCGGCGAACTCATTGGCATGCAGCTTCAAAGCTTCAAAGTCAATTTCTTCGCCCTCAGACAGATTCAGCACTATGTCCAGCATCATCTGCTGGGCAACCAGCGAGAACGTTTCCGACGGGCCCTGGGTCAATACGCGCAGCAGGTGTTTGCCGGTAGACAAAGCGTGCTGAGATTCAGCTACAAGTTCAGTGCCAAAGTGCGCGAATTCTTCAGCCTGGCGGTAATCGGCCAATGTTTTAAGTGTTTTGGCCGCCAAAGCTTTCTGGCGTTTGCTGTGACCTACGCCACCGGCGCGTGTCACGCTCAGGCCCATGCTCAGCGCCGGCCGTACGCCGGACCGGAAAACTTCCATGTCGAGTATCCATTGGCCATCGGTAATAGACATAATGTTGGTTGGCAAATAAGCGGTGATATCGCCGTTGGCGGCGTGGACTATAGGTATCGAGGTGAGGCACTTGCCGTTCCTCTCCAGACGGCCGGCACGTTCCAGCAGAGACGAATGCGCGTAAAACATGTCGCCCGGATACGAATCGCGGCCGGGACTGACGCCGGACAGCAACGCGACCTCACGGTAAGCGTGGGCGTGGCTTGTAAGGTCATCGTAAATAATGATGGTGTCCTGGTCACACTTCTGCCAGAGGTATTCCGCCATCGAGCAGGCCACGTACGGCGCGATGTAGCTCATAATAAGCGACTCGAACATCGTAGCTACTATTACGATCGCGCTTTCCATACCGCCGTTTTCTTTGAGACGGCTCAGTAGGGTGTCGACATCGCTGCGGCGCTTGGCTATCAGGCAATAAACGGCTACCTGGTCGGTATTTTTTTGGTTGATGGTCAGCTGGGTCAGCAATGTGCTTTTGCCGGATTTGCTGTCGCCAAGCAGCGCCATGCGCTGACCGCGGACAATCGGAAACAAAGCATCCACGGCTGTTACGCCGCTTTCCAGCTGGTCCTCAAGCAATTTGCGCTGATACAACGGCGGGGCATTGTTAAATACAGGCCATACGCCGTCCGCGGCTATGGGGCCCTTGCCGTCGAGCGGTTCACCGGTCACCGACACGACCCGCCCAACGAAATCCTTGCCGACTTTGCTGACCAGCTCATGGTGCTGCATCACGGCGGTCATGCCGGTTCGCAAGTGGTCATAGCCCAAATGCAGCACTACAACATAATCATGGAGCACCTGATGTACGAAGCCTTTGCTGCCATCCTCGAACATAATCAGCGAATGCACCATGCACGGCTGCAGGCCACGGATCCGCACCAGGAATTTATCAATGGCGATAACTTCACCGACCGGATTGCCAGCCTCCACTAACCTGTCAAAATGCTTGCTGCCGCTAGTCATGGCGTTCCCTTTGCGGATGCGGGCGCGGGCGGCTTGGCTGTTGGCGCGGCTAGCTGGCTCAGCAGCAAATCACGTTTCTTCTGAAAATCCTGGCGCAGTGAAAAATCGAATTGCTTGTTGGTAGTCCGCAAGATGCAGCCGGCGCCGATATTCGGCTGGAGACCGATATTCAGCAAAGCCGCGGGATGGATTTCACGCCGCAGCCAGGTAACCAGCGTCTCGAGGAAGCGGGGAGGAGGGTCGGTACTGAAGCTCATATGAAGCACTGGGGACTGCTGCTTAATCGTCGCCAAGAATTGCCGCAAGACCGCACGGTCGGCTTGCTGCAGCAGATTAAGCCTGTTGTCATGGATGACCTGGTCCATAAGGCGGCTGGTCTTGGGCATCTTCACTTCACTCCCGCCGGTCCGCAAGCCAAGCTGCAGCAGGGTATTATCGATGAGCTCCAATTCACGGATTAGACGGCCTACATCGGCCATACCGGTTACTATGACCGGAAGCACGGGTGCCGGCGGCTTGCTCGTAGTGCTGCTATGCGCCACTGCGTATATCCTCGACGATGGCTTTTTTATTCGTTTCCAGCTCGCCCAGAATGTATTCCAGCTGGTCATTCAGGTCAATCTGGTTGCCGATAGCGGCCAGCACGTAATGGTTGACGATGTCGCCCATATTGGCCTCAAAACGCCTGATCGTCTCTTCCTTTTCCGCGAGGATTTCCTGCTGGACCTGCTGGCTCAGGAGTTTCCGCTGCTCATCAATAGCAGTATTCGTTTTCTGGATTGATTCCACCGCCAGCTGCTTAGCGTCCATGATAGACTGCTCATACTTGCCGAATTCCTCTTTGAGTTTCGTCGTGATCTCGGTCTTCATATATTCGTTGAGCTCGGAGGTCGTCAAGCGAAGGTCCTGCTGCAGGAACATAGCGTTTTCACCGATAATCTTTTCGAAGTGCAAGCGGCCGCGATTGCGCAGTTCTTCGCGGAAATCGGCGTTGAATAAATGTTCTATGTCACGGTCGGCGGCGTCCTGATGTGACTCGGCAAGGTTTTTACCTGCCGGACCGGCGCTGCCTATACGGACAGCCAGCCAAATGAATGCTATACCGGCACTGCCGATAGCAGCCAGAATAAGGAGTAGCCACCAGATTGTCATGTTTGTTTACCCACCATGCTGATCATCGTTCTTAGACCCGAGCCAACTCGGCATCGCAAAGCGCTAAAGCTTCAGGAGTAATTATACTGCAAAACCAACTATGGCAAAAGCAATTCGGCAAGAGTTCGCACCGAACGCTTAACCGCCGCTTCAGTCGTACCACGCCCCATGGTAAAGCGCAGGCTTGCCCGGGCGTCAGTGTCGCTGACACCTAAGGCTTTCAGAACATGCGAAGGCTCCCCGCTATCGGCGGTACACGCGGAGCCGGCCGCGGCCAGAATACCGGCCTCATCCAGCTGGATAATCAGGCGCTCATTGTCTTGTCCTGGAAATGTCACATGGACGTTATTAGGCAAACGATATTTGAGCGAACCGTTGATTACCGCCGCGGATATAGCTTCTTGCAGCCAGCTGATGAAGAGTTTTTGTAATGTTTGCAGGCGTGCCGCCTCGTCGCGGCGCATTGTCTGCGCCCGGTTCAGGGCTTCGCTTAAGCCAACAGCTCCAGCTACGTTTTCCGTGCCGCTGCGCAGGGCGTGTTCCTGGCCGCCACCGGAGATCAGCGGCAGCAATTCCACGCCAGCCTTCACGTGCAGCGCGCCGGATTGTTTTGGACCGTAAATTTTGCTGCCGTTCAAGGTCATCATATCTACGCCAAGCCGGGCAACATGCAGATCCAAGTAATTGGCCGCCTGGCAGGCGTCCGTATGGAAAAACAAGGGCTTGCCGGGTTTGCGGCCAGCTCGTTTTTCAGAGATAATTCCCGCTATTTCACGGATCGGCTGTACCGTGCCGATTTCGTTGTTGGCGTACATGATACTGACGAGCGCGGTCCGGCCGTCGATTTTCCGCCGCAGGTCTTCAAGGTCAAGACGCCCATCCGGCATTACGGCAACTTCCCTGCATTCGTACTCCCGCGCCGGCTCCAGCACGGATTCATGCTCGATACCGCTCACCACTATGTTGCCCTTGGGAAATTGCCGCATGACGCCATGAACCGCCAAGTTGTTGGCTTCCGTGCCGCCGGCAGTAAAGACAATCTCAGCCGGACGGGCGCCCAGCCAATGAGCCGTCCCGGCACGTGCGGATTCCAAAGCCTTGCGCGCGTCAATCGCCGCCATATACGTGGCGGACGGGTTATAAAAATTCCGGCTGAAATAAGTCTGCATAGCTTTCAATACAGCCGGATCCACCGGCGTTGCCGCCGCATGATCTAAATAAATTATCCCTGATTGACTCACTGTTCTTGCAATAAATCTTCGACGGACAAAGGCATCGACTGCTTCGGATAGCTGGCTGCAACTTCTATCTCCGCGGCTTCTATCCTGTGGCGGCGGGCGCCATCGATTAATTCGCCTTGCGCGTCGACTCTGATTGGTGCTTCCGTAAGGGCGGCTTTTTCCTGGTCGCTGACTATATGACCAGCTCCGTCCGAGAATGCCGCTTCAACCTCAAGCCTGGCCTGTTCTTCGGACGACGTAAATTGCGATGGGACGGCCGGCTTGGCCGGAACGCTAAAGCGCTCGCTATCTGAATAGTATGGTTGTATGCTCATAATCTCTTATATGCCGAAGAGTTTTCGGGCGTTGGCAGTAGTGGCTTTAGCCAGTTCCGCGCGATTTTCTCCGCGCAATTCAGCCAGGAAATCAGCCACTGCACCTACCCGCTTCGGTTCATTTATAGTACCACGATAAGGGGTCGGAGTCAAGAATGGCGCGTCAGTTTCAAGCAGCAGCCTATCCAGCGGGACTCTCTTATACACCTGAACCTGGGCAGGGTCTTTGGCGAACGTAGCTATACCGTTTACGCCTATATATAAACCTCGCTCCAAGCCTTTTTGTACATTTTCGGCCGAGTCGGTAAAACTATGCAATACACCGCGGACTCCCTTGCACCTGTCAAAAACCGGCCAGAAATCATCGAAGGCTTCACGCACATGGAAAATCATCGGCAGCCCGGCAGCCATAGCCAGCTCCATTTGGAATTCCAGCACTGCCAGCTGATCGGTTTTGGGAGAATGTTTATAGTAGTAATCCAGGCCGCATTCGCCGATAGCTACGACCTTGGGTTCGCGGACCAGTGCGGCA
>CAYLML010000012.1:0-10889 GCA_964384985.1 uncultured Candidatus Saccharibacteria bacterium
GCGGTGCTGAAGCGCCCATAGCCCATAAAAAGTTAAACGGGCCGCTTCCAGGCCCGTATGTTCAGTGAATTTCCGGCCAATGATGCCGAATACCGCGCACTTTTCCTTGAGCTGTTCGTGCCGATCACTCATCTACCTATATCTTAAGCGTTTCAGGGGCGACTGGCAAGTGTAATTTTTTTCTTGTACAATAGATCAGTAAGAGGAGCCGGCTAAGTGGCACAAAAGTTAGATTACCACCAGTCTGTTAACTATTCCCAAGCTGACCCCATGAAAGTCCTGGCGCAGCAAGAGGGGCTGGCAACCGCCGGCAACATGCCATTCGGTTTTAAAGAGGTAGAGGGGACACGCGGCGAATCGGCTTATGTTTTCCAGATGGGAGGCACTTACGGAGCCTTCGTGCAGGAGGGGCTGGGCACCAAAAGCTTAATCGCCCAAGCGGTGTATCAAAAGACGGGGGAGTCTTATTTCGCGGCTATAGCCCAGGATACGGTGGCCTGCATTATCAACGACCTGGTCAGTGTCGGAGCGACTCCCGTCGTTATCAACGCCTACTGGTCGTCAAGTTCATATGAATGGCTGACCGACAAAAAACTGGCTGAAGACTTTATAAAAGGCTGGCGGGCGGCCTGCGACGCCTCGGGTGCGGTTTGGGGCGGGGGCGAGACCCAGTCCTTGTCGGGCATAGTCGCCGAAGGCGCACTGGAATTTGCCGGGTCAGGTTTCGGTATGATGCTGGACAAAAAAGACCTGGTCCAGGGCAGGAATTTGCAGGTTGGTGACGCTATAGTTTTGATCGAATCCAGTGGCGTGCACGCTAACGGCATCAGCCTGATCCGCGAAATCGCCAAAGGCCTGCCCGGCGATTACGAAACCAAATTGTCCGACGGCACGACCTTGGGTGCAGCCGCCCTTACGCCAACGCATCTGTACGCCCAATTGGTCGCGGCCATGCAGACCGCCGGTATAGATATCCACTATCTGTCAAATATCACCGGGCACGGCTGGCGCAAGATCATGCGTGCCGAAGTTGACTTTACCTACAGGATGACCGAGCTTCCGCCGGTGCAGGAGATTTTCAATTTTATCGCCAAGCAGGCCGATAACAACGAGCAAGAGATGTACGGCAACTACAACATGGGTGCCGGCTACGCCGTGTATGTACCATCCGGGCAAGGCGAACAAGTCGTACGGGTAGCGGCTGCCTGCGGTCTTGATGCCTGGGTAGCCGGTCGTGTGGAGAAGGGCTCCAAACAGATTATCATCGAACCGAAAAATATTACCTTTGCCGGCGAAACACTGGGGGTCCGCTAGTGCTGGTCTTTCGGGGCATCGCGGCATTGTCGGATTTTCGCAGCAAAAAACTCCTGGCCCGCTTGCAAGCCATAGACGCGGGCATCACTGGAATATCCGCCGAGTACGTCCATTTCGCCGACGCGGAAAAACTCAAGGCCGCCGACGAAGAGCAGCTGCGCAAGCTGGTCACGTACGGCACGGCGTTTGCAGGCAGCGAGACGGGCAGCCTGTACCTTGCCGTTCCGCGGCCGGGGACGATCTCGCCGTGGTCGAGCAAGGCTACCGATATCGCGCACAACTCAGGCATCGCCGGCGTGAAACGTCTGGAACGGGGTATCGCTTACTACGTGCAAGGCGGCAGCGATAAGGATCGCCAAGCTGTCGGGGCGCTGCTGCACGACCGCATGATTGAAACCGTCCTGGATGATATGGCGGACGCGGCCGTGCTGTTTTCGACCAGCGATCCGGAACCGCTCGCCGCGATCGATATGCTCAGCGGCGGCAAGCAGGCCTTGCGGGATGCCGACCGCGACCTGGGTCTGGCTCTGGCAGACGATGAAATCGATTACCTATATGAAGCGTACGGGGCGCTGGAACGCAATCCTACTGATGTCGAACTGATGATGTTCGCGCAGGTTAACAGCGAACACTGCCGCCACAAGATCTTCAATGCCGACTGGGTAATAGACGGGCGCGAACAGCCGAAAAGCCTGTTCAAAATGATAAAAAACACGTACGAAAAAGGCGGCCAGGACGTGCTGTCAGCCTATAGCGACAACGCGGCCGTAGTACGCGGTCCCGAGGCCGGCCGGTTCTTCGCTGACGAAGACGGCACGTTCCGCTACCACCAGGAGCCGGTGCACAGCGTTATCAAGGTCGAGACTCACAACCACCCCACGGCCATTGCCCCGGTTCCCGGCGCGGCTACCGGCATTGGCGGCGAAATCCGCGACGAAGCCGCCACCGGCCGCGGAGCGAAATCCAAGATGGGCCTGGCGGGCTACAGCGTATCTAACTTAGAAATCCCCGAAGCCGGACAGCCCTGGGAGGAACCATACGGCAAACCCGGGCGCATCGTTTCGGCGCTCGACATTATGCTGGAAGCGCCCATTGGCGGCGCATCATTCGCCAATGAATTTGGCCGGCCCAATCTGGCCGGCTACTTCCGCACTTATCAGCAGCAAATTGACGGCGAAGTGTGGGGCTATCATAAACCGATTATGATTGCCGGCGGGCTGGGCAATATTCGCGACCAGCATGTATTGAAAAAGCGGCTGCCGGCAGATTCACTTATTATCCAGTTGGGCGGGCCGGCCATGCTTATCGGCCTGGGGGGAGGCGCGGCCAGCAGCACCGGCATCGGCAGCCGCGACGCCGAGCTCGACTTCGCTTCGGTTCAGCGGGGCAACGGCGAAATGGAACGTCGGACGAACGAGGTTATAGACACGTGCTGGGGTTTAGGCGACAAGAATCCGATTATTACCATCCACGACGTCGGTGCCGGCGGCCTCTCCAACGCGCTGCCGGAACTGGTACACGACTCCGGCCGGGGCGCGGTTTTCGAACTGCGCGATATACCGAACGCCGAGCCCGGACTTTCCCCCCTTGAAATCTGGTGCAACGAGGCCCAAGAGCGCTACGTACTCGGCATAGCGCCAAAAGACCTGGAACGATTCAAGGCCATCTGCGAGCGCGAACGCTGTCCGTTCGCGGTTGTCGGAGCCGTCACCGAAAACGAGCGGCTGACAGTCCGCGATCGCCTGTTCGATAACATGCCGGTCGACCTGCCAATGGACGTATTATTCGGCAAACCGCCGAAGATGACACGCGAAGTTACCCGGCAAGGCGCTAAGGCGAAAGACCTGGAACTTGACGGCATAGAGCTGGAAGAGGCTGTCAGCCGCGTCCTGCAGCTGCCGGCCGTCGGCAGCAAGAAATTCCTGATCACCATCGGCGACCGCACCGTCGGCGGACTGGTAACCCGCGACCAGATGGTCGGGCCGTGGCAGGTGCCGGTCAGCGACGCAGCAGTCACGGCAGCGAGCTTCGACAGCAAAGCCGGCGAAGCAATGGCCATGGGCGAGCGCACGCCGCTCGCCGTGCTGAATGCCCCGGCCGCCGCACGTATGGCCATTGCCGAGGCAGTTACCAATATTGCCACCGCTGACATAAAACAGCTCCAAGACATAAAATTATCAGCTAATTGGATGGCGGCCGTCGGACACGGCAGCGAGGATGAAAACCTATATGATAGCGTCCGGGCCGTCGGTGAAGAATTCGCGCCGGCGCTCGGCCTTACCATACCGGTCGGCAAAGATTCGCTCAGCATGCGCACCGCCTGGCGGGAAGACGGCGAAGACAAAAGCGTCACGTCACCGGTATCATTAATCGCGACCGGGTTCGCGCCTGTCCACGATACCGGCAAAACCCTCACGCCCCAGCTCGACCTTACTCAGGAAACCCGGCTTATACTTATCAATCTGGGTGCAGACCAGCCGCGCTTGGGCGGTTCGGCGCTAGCTCAGGTCTACAGCCTCGGCGGCGGCGAAACTCCGGACGCCGAAGCTGAAAAAATCAAAGACTTTTTCGCTAAACTAACCAGAATCCGAAAGGCGGGCAAAATTTTGGCCTACCATGACCGGTCAGACGGCGGCTTACTCGCGGCCGTATTGGAAATGGCCTTCGCCAGCCGCTGCGGCCTTGATTTAGATATGGCCGGGCTGGCCGGCAATCCATTGGAAGCGCTGTTCAATGAAGAACTTGGCGCGGTCTTGCAGGTCAAAAAAGCAGATGCCTTGGAGGTCATGAAACTATTCGGCGAAGCCGCTATAGATATCGGCAAACCTATCCCTCCAAAGGATAATATAATAGAAAATATTATATTATGTGACGGCGGAACTGAGATATATCGCAGCAGCCGCCAGGAGCTGGAAGGGCTGTGGAGCAATACGAGCTACCAAATCCAAAAACTCCGCGACAACCCACAGTCAGCCGATCAGGAACACGAAGCCATCAAGGACGATAAAGATCCCGGTCTGTCGCCGATTATTACTTTTGAAATGCCTGTCAAGCAATATGCCGACAAGCCCAAAGTCGCTATCTTCCGCGAGCAGGGCGTCAATGGACAGTTAGAGATGGCCGCCGCCTTCGACCGCGCCGGATTTACCGCCATGGACGTGCACATGCGCGACATCATCAGCGGCCGCACCAACCTGAACGGTTTCACGGGCCTGGCGGTCTCCGGCGGCTTCAGCTACGGCGACGTGCTGGGGGCCGGCGAGGGCTGGGCCAAATCAATCCTTTTCCATGCCGACTTGCGAGAAAAACTGGCTGAGTTCTTTAGCCGCCAAGACACCTTCACGCTTGGCTCCTGCAACGGGTGCCAGATGCTGGCGGCGCTCAAAGATATCATCCCCGGCGCCGAAAATTGGCCGGAATTCCTCAAAAACACCTCCGAACAATTCGAGGCCCGCGTGGTAATGACACAAATCAACGAATCGCCGTCTATCCTTTTCAAAGGCATGGCCGGTTCGCACCTACCGGTACCAGTCGCGCACGGCGAGGGCAGGGCGGTCTTCGCAAGCGAGACCCACAAACAGGCCGCCGTGCGGCAAAACCTTGTCGCCATGCAGTACGTCGATAACTACGGCAGTGTCACGGAAAGCTATCCGTCCAATCCGAACGGCTCGGAGCAGGGTATCACTTCGCTGACCACGCCGGATGGCCGCGCTACTATTTTCATGCCGCACCCGGAGCGCGCTTTTATGACACGCCAGTTATCATGGCATCCCGCCGCCTGGCCGGAAGACTCGCCATGGATGCAAATATTCCGGAACGCCCGGACATGGGTAGAAGACAATGGGCGCCCGTAAGATCCGCCAGACTACGTATAAAGCGATTATTTTTGACTTTTTCGGCGTTATCCATCGAGATCCGTTCCAGCACTGGCTCAAAAGCCGTAGTCTGGAGCGCAGCGGCAAACTGCATGAGCTTTCCCGGAAGCTTGACAGCGGCGATATAAGCAACGAAGAGTTTTACGACGGCTTAAGCAGGCTGAGCGGACATCCAGCCCATACCATCAGGGATATATATGATGATATAAATTTCATAGACGATGATATGGTAGCGCTGATCAAAACAATCAAGACCGGCTATAAGACAGGGCTGCTTTCCAACTCAAGTATCGAGTACCTCAGCCGGATCGTAGACAGACACAAGCTGGAGTCGCTCTTCGACGTGATAACGGTCTCGGCCGAAGTCGGACTCATAAAGCCAGATCCCAAGATATTCAAACACGTACTGCAAAGGCTCGGGGTAAACCCTGAAGAAGCCATATTCATCGACGACAACCCGAATAACACGGCGGCCGCGGCCAAACTGGGCCTCAAAGCGATCGTCTACACGGACATTGATATACTCAAACGGGAACTCAGGGACACCGGAATAACTATCTAGCTAGCCAGGAATTCGACGCATTGGGCGTATTTGGCGTCGTCGATTTTGCCTTCGGCTTTCATTATGTCAACCACTTCGCGCACGGTCATGAAGGCATGCAGATCGTAGCCCTTTTCCTTGAGTTTTTCCTCGCCGCCTTTTTCATAATTGAGCAATACTACGGCATCTTTGACTACTAAGCCCTGCTGCTCGATGGCCGCTATGGCCTCCAGGAGCGACGTGGCCCGTGTGACCAGATCCTCGATCATGACGACCGTTTCACCTTTTTTGTATTCGCCTTCCAGGCTCTTCTGCAAACCATATTCCTTCTTCAGGCCTTCTTTGCGCATGAATATCCACGGCTGTTCCAGCTCCAGGCTGACAGCGCCAGCGATAGGCAGAGCAGCATAGGCCACACCAGCCAGCCGGTCATACTTAAGACCCTGGAGCTGTTCGGCGTAAAATTTGGCCACCTTCTTCATGACTTTCGGATGGCTAATAAACAGCCGCAGATCCAGATACATAGGACTAACGATGCCACTCTTAAAGGTGAATTCACCGAATTTTAGCGCGCCGATATCATGGAGGTCCAGCGCTAATTCGCACTTCTGTTCGTCGGTTGCCATACTATTCAATCCTTTCTGTAGCGGTTAATCTCATCACGGCCATTGGTGGCCTCGGCCCGGGCCGCTTTGGCGAAATCTTCACCGTCGGAAGCATATATAATCGCTCGCGATGAATTAATAATCAAGCCTTTGCCATTATTGGCTATGCCGGCTTTTATAGTAGCCTCGATATCTCCGCCCTGAGCTCCAAATCCTGGCACAAGGAAGGTCATATCGTCGCCGACAATTTGACGGATCTCGGCCATTTCCGTAGGATACGTTGCCCCGATCACCAGCAAGCAGTTCCTATTCACGTTCCATTCGTCCCGCACGTGCTCGGCCACATGTACGTACAATTTGCGTCCATCTATCAGCATATCCTGGAATTCATCTGCGCCTTTATTAGACATACGGCAAAGAACGATGATGCCTTTGTCTTTGCGGTCGAGGAAAGGCTTAAACGCCTGGCGGCCTTCGTAGGGCTGGATCGTAATGGCATCGACGCCCAGGTAGTCAAACGCGAACGTGTCGTAATGGTTGTTAGTACTATCTATATCGCCCCTCTTGAAGTCCAATATAATCGGCAGCTCAGGATATGTCTCGCGGATATAGTCGCACGTCTGTTTCAGCTCTTCGATGCCGGCCGCGCCGCGCGCCTCATAAAAGGCTGAGTTAGGCTTAAAGGCACAGACAAGATCGGCCGTGGCATCAATAATGGCTTTACCAAAGTCAAAGAAAGGCGTTTCGCTTTGGCGCAAATGCCGGGGCAGTTTATCCATATTAGGATCCAAACCAACGCACAGCAGGGAGTTATTCTTATCGACGGCCGCATCCAGCTTCTGTAAAAAATCCATTCACATCAAGTGTACCAGATGAGCTACAATAGAAGTATGCCTAAGACGCCGGCCGTGATGTATGACCCGACCAAAACGTTTGATGATAATGTCGATAATGGCCCGTTCCCGCTAACATCTCCGGACACCCCTTACCTCAACAAGGGAGAGCCGCAATTTACGTTCCTTGGACATCGGCTGTACGGCCCGTTCGGCATCGGCGCCGGGTCATTGCCAACCTCTAAGCATGTGCGGTACGCGTTCGAACGCGGCTTCGACGTCGTGTGCTATAAGACTCAGCGCAGCGTACCATTCAAAGCCAATCAGTTCCCGAACGTGGTATACGTGGACGTAGAAGGCGACCTAACACTTGAAAAGGCCGCCAAGCCGCTGGTAGGACACCTTACCTCCAACTTGCCGCCGGAGAAGCTAACCATCACCAACTCTTTCGGCAACCCGTCGCTCGGACCTGACTTTTGGGTAGAGGACATGAAGCAGGCCGTAGCAGCCCAAGGCGAAGGCCAGCTGCTGGTCAGCAGCGTGGTCGGCACTATACAGGACGGCTTCAGCCAGGAGGATTATTACGATGATTTCGCGCTGACCGCCAAACTGGCCGCCGGCACCGGCGTGCGAGCCATAGAGGTAAACTTATCCTGCCCAAACGTCGCCAGCGAAGGCATACTGTGCTACAGCCACGATGCGGTCGTAAGCGTTTGCCGGAAGGTTAAAGAAGTGATCGGGGATATTCCGCTCATCGCAAAGATCGGCTACTTCTCGCCGGACCAGCAGGAGCTGCTGGAACAGATCGTACTCGATACAAAGCCATACCTGGCAGCGTTCTCGGCGATTAACACCATCCCCGCCGCGGTCGTTGACGAGCAGGGCAACCAGCTGCTGCCCGGCGAAGGCCGTCTGCGGAGCGGCATATGCGGCGTCGGCATTAAGTGGGCCGGGCTCGACATGGTTAAGCGCCTCAATGCCTTGCGCAAAAAACACGGTCTGGATTATGAAATCATCGGCATCGGCGGCGTAGCCTTGCCGGCCGACTTCCAGGCATACCGCGAAGCTGGCGCGGACATCGTCCAATCCGTCACCGCCGCCATGTGGAACCCGAACCTTGCCGCCGAAATCAAAGCTTCTTTATAAGATCCTGCCGCTGCCGAGCTTGGCCAGCACCCGGCCGTTTTCATACAAGATCTCGCCACGCAGTACCGTGCGCGTGACCTTGCCGACAACCCGGCGTCCGGCGAACGGGCTCCAGCCGCACTTCGTCAGCAGGTCTTCATTCCTTATTTCGTATTCGTCCATGTCGATTTCAATATGAGTCGAATCATCAGTCGGCACACCGAATATCCGAGCGGGGTTATCGTGCAGACGCTCCAGCAATTGAGCCCGGGTGATCCGGCCTTCGGCCTCGGCAGTCAGCATAAGGGGCAGCGTAGTTTCCAGACCGGGTACGCCAAATGGAGGGTTATCGCTGTCTTTTTCAGCCTTGGTGTGGGGAGCATGGTCAGACTCGATGACATCGATATATTCCATATTTTTCCAGAGGAAATCCTGGTCGTCCTTAGTCTTTAGCAGCGGTTTCATATAACCGTAAGCCCCGAGCCGTTTCCGGTCTTCGTGTGTCAAAAAGAGATAGTGTGGAGTTACGCCGCAAGTTATGGGCAAGCCGGCATCCTTGGCTTTGATGACGAACTCCAATTCGGCGCGGCTGGATATATGAGCTATGTGAGTGCGTTTAGGCACCGCGCCGAGCGTTTTCCAGACCAGTTCCGATACGTCGTCCTCGGCATGAAGCACTATGGGTTTATCGCTCGGCCAGGCTTCATAGGTAGCGAGCAGTCTTTCGGGATGGATAACATAATTACCGGTCGTGACATTAAGATAAAGTTTCAAGCCCACCACTTTATCAATAACCTTAGCGAACTCACCATAGTTGTCACCCTGTGAGCAGAAGTAAAATCCGATGTCGCTCACAGCCTTCTCACGCGCCGAAGCCATTTTTTCTTCTAAGCGTTCCAGAGTCGTTATAGGCACCAGGTTATTTGGCATGTCCAAAACGGTCGTAAACCCGCCGGCCAGGGCCGCTGAAGTGCCGGTGAAGAAATCTTCTTTTTCTGTCTGGCCGGGGTCGCGCAGGTGGACGTGCGGATCGATCAGCCCAGGCAGTGTGATGGTTTTGCCCATATGTGATAATTATAGGACACTCGGGGCCGCATGAACACCGCCTCAGATAGGGCAGACCCACTTGCGCCAAGTAAGCATATCTGGTAAGCTCTATGGCAGATGATTAAGGGACCTCTTGTTAAAGGCAATAAAAATGAAGACGGAAATCGCTCCGAAAGGGGCGATTTTCTTATATATCGGGAGGCGCGGCTGACCCTGGGCGACGGCCAGGTCTTCAGCGGCCTCGCGCCCAAATGGCAGACCGGCGAATACACCGGCGAGGTAGTATTCAACACCGGTATGACCGGGTATGTGGAGTCCCTGACGGATCCCTCCTACGCCAACCAGATACTCGTTTTCACCTATCCTATGATCGGCAATTACGGGGTCGAGCCCGGCGACACCGAATCCGGCCGCATCCAGGTAAGCGGGGTCATCGTCAGCACCCTGGCCGAGAAGGGCAGCCACAGCGGCTCGGAGTTTTCGCTGCCGGAATGGCTGCGCTCCCAAAACATTCCCGTACTTAGCGGCGTAGATACCCGCGCGCTCACCAAACACCTCCGGACACGCGGCACCATGCTTGGGCGCATAAGTTCCGGCCCCATAGACGCTAAAAAACTCAGCCTGCCTCTTAAGCAGGTCACTATCCCCAAGCCCATCACCTACAACAAGCAGCATAAAAAGAAAGTCATACTGATAGATTGCGGCGCCAAGGAAAACATCCTGCGCTCGCTGCTGGAGCTGCCAATTCAGGTTAAACGCGTGCCGGCAGATTACGATTACACGGCCGAACAGTATGACGGCGTGGTGCTTTCGAACGGCCCCGGCGACCCTACAGACTATCAGCCGACCATCGCCATCGCCAAAAAGGCGCTGGCCGGCGACAAGCCCGTTTTCGGCATATGTTTGGGTACCCAGATAATGGCGCTCGCGGCCGGTGCCAAAACCTACAAGCTGCCCTTCGGCCACCGCGGGCATAACCAGCCCTGCATGGACGTTGACAGCCAGCGCTGCTATATAACCAGCCAGAACCACGGCTACGCCATAGACGAGAAATCCCTGCCCAAGGGCTGGCAAGTACTGTTCAAGAACCTGAACGACGGCTCGGTTGAAGGTATCAAACATGTCCGCAAGCCGTTTTTCTCCGTCCAATTCCACCCCGAAGCCTGCCCGGGCCCGACCGACACCGCCTGGCTGTTCGAAAGGTTCGCCAAGACGATATGAAAAGCAAGATAGCCGGCATCAAAAAGGCCGTGATCCTCGGTTCGGGCGGCCTGAGGATCGGGCAGGCCGGCGAGTTTGATTATTCCGGATCGCAAGCCATCAAGGCGCTCAAAGAAGAGGGTATATACACCGTCCTGGTCAACCCGAACATCGCTACCGTCCAAACCGACAGCGATATGGCCGACCAGGTCTATTTCCAGCCGCTTGAAGCCAGCGTCGTCACTAAAATCCTGAAGCGGGAAAAGCCCGATATAGTCCTGCTGAGTTTCGGCGGGCAAACGGCGCTAAACCTGGGTCTGGAACTCTATGACAAGGGTGTCTTCACGAA
>CAYLML010000013.1:0-10262 GCA_964384985.1 uncultured Candidatus Saccharibacteria bacterium
GATGCTGGAAGGTGACGGCGCACGATATTAGCGCAGAGAAGCAGGTTGTTAGCCAAAAAGCAGAATTGATAGATTTTCTAAACACTAAGGTACTTGATGAGTTGGGACTTATTGGGATACTTCAAGGGATTGGTCAAGATGTTGACTATTCATTTTTGAAAGACAAGGAAATCGAAGTAGAATTTCCAGATGTTCAAAATCAAAATAATCCAAACATTCTGAATGTCTCAGATTTTGTTCCTGGTCTGCACCCACGACTTAATGATTTTCTGCTCCTAGTAAGAAATATTAATGTATTTTATGAACTCTCTAGCATTTACTCAAAACTCAAACTTGCACCCCAGTCTAGGTATATTGGACCTCACAGGGAAGTCGGGGCAATAAGCCAGTCGACACATGTTGATTTAACAGGGACATCAACATACGAGGACACTTACTCTAAAGGAACAAATGTGAACAGGGACAATGGCGCAAGCTTTATTAGCCAAGCCCCAACAAGACTTGCTGCATTAACATCAGCAAGAAAGACTGCTGTTATTGGGCATTACAACGAATATCTTAGAGATTATCTCAAAGCGGTAACTACAATTACAAAAGGCGATGTCAGATATAAAGAAGAGTACACAGTAAATTTTCAAAGACTCAATGGCTCCCCTTTGAGGTTAAGCTCGGGTGAAAAAGAATTCTTTAACTTAATATCAGCCCTTATCCTCTCCCAGATTAAAAATGGCGTGGTTTTAATAGACGAGCCAGAACTTCATCTTCACGCAAAGTGGCAAGAGGTCATAATTGACTTGATAAAGAAGCTAAGCCAGCAATATAATCTTCAGTTTTTAATCATTACCCATTCACCTAAATTCATAAGCCAAGGAACCGTTAAGTATATTAATCATGTTTCAATGAAGGATGGCAGCACTAAGGTAGTACAGCCCGATTTGGCTACCATTAATTCATCTCGAACAAAAGATTTATTAGCATTACTATCAACAACAAACAATGAAAAGGTTTTCTTTTCAGACAAGGTTATATTGGTTGAGGGCACTTCTGATTTGCTAGTCTACTCAGACATCATCCTGCGTCTTAAAAAGCAGCTGGGTGATAATCAGGAGATCGAAATTGTCCCAGCATTTAGTAAAAATCAATTCTTTAACTTCGCATACATCCTTACGGCTTGGCACATTCCTTGCTATATCGTATCTGATTTGGACTTTGTTAAAGAAGCTCTGGCTAGGTATGCTAAAGACAATCCTAGTGAAATGACTAGAGTTCAGGCCTTGAATGAAGAGCTGAAGTCTCATCTAAATGTAAGTCGATCAAAATTCAGAAGTATACTTAACCAAGAAAATAAAGATGGCCAGGCCTTTATCGACGTCCTCCTGAACAAAGACTCAGTTAGCCAAGAGGATTTCTTGTCATCAATGGATAAGCTTCTAGACTATCTAAAATTAGATAGAGCATCTCAACTAAAAAAAGACGCTCAAATTTCTGAGGGCTTAAAGACTTTCATAGACGAGCGTAAACAAGATAAAATCCATATCCTCAGTAAAGGTGCCTTGGAGGCTTACTTCACTAGGCATGACAATGACAAGATTGAAAATGCACTAACCATAGTTAAACGTGGTGATGCATATCCAAATGAGCTTGTTGATATATTCAAGCAGATTATTGAAGACCACTAACAATCACTGCCAAGGATTGTTTTATGACAGCGTAGTATCGTTATACTTTGATCAACAATGCTGCACCATTTCTATGTAACATGAAAATACCTCACTCGAACAGAGGTATTTTTGCTATCATGATGTTATGAACGCTAGCCCAGAAGTCGATAAGTACATTAACTCACTGCCGCAGTGGCAGCAGGCAATAGGTAAAAAAGTTCGTAGCTTAATTCATCAAGCAGATGCAGATATTGTCGAGGAGATTAAGTTTAAGAATCGCCCGTACTTTACAATGCAGGGCAACGTTTGTGCTTTGCTTGCTGCGAAAGACCATGTGAATGTGTTTATATACGACCCTATTGCACCAGACCCCTCTGGCATTATTAATCAGGGCCACGGTAACGCTACTGCTCGCTCAATACAGCTATACAAAGGAGATTCATTAGATGAAAAAGCTTTCGTCGAATTGATTAAGAGTGTAGCTGAAAACAACCGCAAAGGCGGCTGGCGAAAACTTAAGTAAGTTAGTATAATTTTAAGCGTAAGTACTACACTGACTGTGAGCGGAGAAACAAATATATGCACTTAATATACAAACGTCTGGCTAAAACTGGTTATTTAGTCGGCACCTTATTATTTGCCGCTTTCGTAGTTTCTCCGTCTGCGCTGGCAGCCGCGACTTTTAGCTCATATTCTTTGCCGACGATCAGCAGCGAGCCATTCGGTGTCGCTACCGGCTCCGATGGAAACGTATGGTTCACCGAAGTCGCTAACAATCAAGTCGGCAAAATCACCCCGAGCGGCACGATTACCGAATACTCCGTGCCCACACCCAGCTCTGAGCTGGGCATGATCGCCAAAGGGCCTGACGGCAACATGTGGTTTACCGAAACTGATGGCAATAATATCGGCAAAATCACCCCCACAGGTACGATTACCGAATACTCCATATCCACACTCAGCGCTGAGCCATTCGGCATAACCAACGGCCCGGACGGCAACCTATGGTTTACGGAATACAACGGCAACAAAATCGGTAAGATTACCACCAGCGGCACGATAACCGAATATTCCATAACCTCACCTAACAGCCAACCTTTCGGTGTCACTACCGGTTCCGATGGCAACCTGTGGTTCACCGAGCAAAATACTAGCAAAATCGGCAAAATCACCCCCACCGGCACGGTAACCGAGTATTCCGGACCGGCAGCTGGTAGCGATCTTGTCGGCATTAGCAACGGCCCGGACGGCAATGTTTGGTTCGGGGAAGCCGTCGGCAACAAGATCGGCAAAATCACCCCCACCGGTACGATTACCGAATACTCCGTGCCCACAGCCGGTGCTTACCCTGACGGCATCACATCTGGCTCCGGTAACATATTGTGGTTCACCGAAGAGGTCGGTAATAAAATTGGCACCATTACCACCAACGGCACAATAACCGAATACCCCGTATCTACAACCAGTGCCGCCCCAGCCATGATAACTATCGGCTCTGACAGCAACCCGTGGTTCACGGAATTTGACGCTGATAGCATTGGGGTTCTAAGGATCACTAATGATCAGCCAAGCAACAGTGGCACTGCTGCGGTGACCACTACTCCAGCAGCTCCTGACACTGGCTACGGTGCGCCCGACCACTCCAGCCCTATCGCTCTGGCTCTTGGTATCGGTACGATCGTAACCACGGGTATAGGCCTCAGGCTTCTTGCCCGCAGCAAGTACGTTGCAAGGTTGTAATTCCCAGCTCTTAGTTTAAAAACAAGTATTCTTAATACGGAATACGGAACTCCTAAAACATCTCTCCAGCCAGCTATTTAGAGCCGGATTGTCTGCTAAGCACCCATTTTTGCGAGGCGCTCATTGCTTTGTCGGTGCGGTGCGGGCATCCCATCCAGCAGCAAGGCCGCCGCATGCCCTCGGCCAGCTCAGTTACAGTCCGTTTAATATGGTTCTCTCTTGTTGCAGGAGTTTTAACGCTTACGGTCCAGCAAATCCACTCATTGCGGGCGAGTGGAGTAATATCTTCCCACGCGGCCAGAGACTTGGGGTTAGAACTAAGGGACTTGCGCAAATCTTCTGGTAATTTGTGTGCTGTGCCGCCTGAGATTGTTTTGGCCATATGCCTATTGTAGAGTACTAACATGAAGCGACGAAGAGTTTTAATTGCCGGGATCTCCGCGGCTCTAATTTGCCTAATCTTGATCATTGCTTACGCTATCCCTCCGTTACGCGAGGACGTTAGAGCCATTGTCACCACCACACAGGCCCATCTCAGCGCGCCGGCAACCACGCCTTTCCCGAGTATCGATACAAGCAACCTCTCACAGGAACAAATAAAGATTATCAACCTTGCCCGTACGCAATATGCCAAACACCCTATTAGCTACGATCAGGCAGTGCTTACTTACAGCCAAGGCGACAAACAAGCATGGTGCGCGGACTTCATAAGCTGGATCATGATGCGGGCCGGAACACCATACAGCAACCCGAACTCAGGCAGCTGGCGTATTCCAGGCGTCTATACGCTCCAGCAATACTACCAATCCCAGCATCGATACGAAGCAGCCGGTTCATATACGCCACGGCCCGGTGACGTAGCCTTCTATATTGGCAGCAATGACTTTGGTCTCACGACAAGCGGTCACGTCGCGCTTGTTATTAAAGTAAACGGCAACGCGATGACCACCATTGGCGGTAATGAGAGTGGCAGAATGCGTATAGATACTCAACCTATACATAAAGGAGTAAACCGATTAGTAGGGTTCGGGGTAACTTCCGCTCCCTAGCTACTCAATTAAGAGTTATGACGGAGGGCTCATCGATCATTGGGGTGCTCCAATCATGAAAACGGTACAATTATTGCTTAACTAAGAAGCTAAAACAGGCATGTGCATTCCGCCACCACCCGGTTTGCCGTATCCCGGTATGGTACCGAATGGTAATACGACGTGAGAGGGATCCTCGCCAGCGTATGGAACGTGCTCGGCTTCATCTAGTTTTTCCGATACTGCTTCCATAAATTCGGTTGCAGCTGACGCGCCGCTATGTCCAAGTTCCTGAGCTATCTCTTTAAATCGTTCCGGGTTTACAGTTTCTGAAATTTTTATAGGTTCACGACGGACGACGCTCGTTAACACGCCGAGTACCTCTCCGCCCAC
This sequence comes from uncultured Candidatus Saccharibacteria bacterium, assembly GCA_964384985.1. Lineage (GTDB taxonomy): Bacteria > Patescibacteriota > Saccharimonadia > Saccharimonadales > UBA4665 > CAYLML01. The sequence continues at coordinate 4,823 of CAYLML010000013.1, forward strand.
GTCCTCATAAGCCTCGTCAGATAAACCTTTTATGTCGCCTACTAGAGCATCTATAGCCTCGGTGTCTTTGCTTTCCAAGTAAAAAGTACCGCCCATGATAGCTTCATGGTGTCTTGTTTCTTGTTCTCGTCTTTCGGCTGTAGAGATAGTCATGTCGTGTCCTTTTCAACCTCATTATACATTGCTTACTATAACTAAATTAAACATAACGTCTCTCAAATGTCAAGCCAAATTGGCCATCATACTTTCCGTGATAAAGATACTGTTCTTCTAATGCGTCTAAGTACCCAGATCCCTGTTATGCGATGTATCGCCATGGTAAGATAAGCTCATGAAGCTTAGTCTTATTATGAAACTTTTTGTTGTCGTAGTATTGGCGGTCGCCCTGTTTGGCGCAACGTCGTTAATTGATATGCACGGACCGGCGGTTTCAGGTTGGCAGTATAGCGATGAAGCTCCGTACCGGCATGCTAAAGGGGTGCCGCTCATGTATCTGCAAAGGAGCCTGCCAGATGGTGTATGGCAGACCAATAATCGTTTAGGTCAGAGCCACTATTTCAACAATTTCAATTTGGCGTTTGACGCGGTTTTTTGGCTCCTTGTATCCGGCGCCGCGGTCACTACGTATTCGTTGTTAAGAAAACCCCACAAAAGCTAATTCGAATATCGCTGCAGTGCCCGGCTTTGCTATAATCACCGTATGAAAATAAAATTATTTATCACTGGCGGAACTATCGACGCCAAGTACGACTTTCATAACGCTAAAGTCACCTATGGTGAATCACACATAAAGCAGATGCTTAACCAAGGCAGGAATAGGGCAGATGTAGACCTGGAACAGCTCATGCTGGTCGATAGCGGCGATATCACCGATGAAATGCGGCAGCAGATTCTGGAAAGGTGCCAGACTTGTGGCACCGACAAGATAGTCATCACCCACGGCACCGATACTTTAACACAAACAGCTGAACTGCTCGGACATAATATACAAGACAAGACAGTCGTGCTGGTCGGGGCTATAATCCCGTTCGCTTTCAAGAATTCCGACGCCTTATTCAACCTTGGCGCGGCTGTGACTGCCGTACAGCTCTTGGATAAAGGCGTGTTTGTTACGATGAACGGCACGGTTTTTAGCTGGGACAACGTCAAAAAGAATTTCGACCTGAGCGAGTTCCAAACGAAATAATAAAATGCGGTTATACTAGTGAGGGTTACCGATAAAATTCTATATTGTTGTTTGTGAAATTTATTGAAAAATCTCGGACAGGCCGCACGCTCCATTACTTCTTTACGGTATTTAAAAAACGCAAGATCGCGTTAACCGTAAACCTGACCTTTACGCCCATCGCTATCTTCTTCGGGGAAATATTAGTGGGCTATTACATAGGAGTGTTATTCCAAAAAATAGTCCAATTCAAGGCTGGCGGCGACACTCATGATTTGTACAGTCTCGGCTGGGTTATCGTTGCCTTTTTCTTCATACAATTCGTATTTTTCAGAGTGAATGACTACACTGCTATCTGGCGCCAATCCAAGAACTTGCGTGACTTAGAGCAGTTGATATTTGCACGGTTGCCACGATACAGCTACCGGTTTTTCTCGGAAACCTATGGCGGGGCGCTGGTCAGCCAGGTCAACCGCTTCCTCAAAGCCTATGAAGAGTTCGATGACGTTGTCATATTCGATTACCTCGAAGGTCTGTCGCGCACCGTTTTAGCAGTCGGTGTGCTGCTGTTCATAGCCTGGCCGCTAGGCGTGCTGCTCGCCGTGTGGGCGTTTCTCTTCGTGTTCGTACTTGCGTACTCATCGGCGAAAAAAGCCCACCTCACGCGAGCTGCTGCGACTGCAGACTCTAAGGTTATCGCGTTCCTGTCCGACACCATCACGAACATGGTCACAGTTAAAACCTTTGCCCGCTCCAGCTTCGAAGTGAAACAGTTCAACAATGTAAGCAACGACCGGTATCGTAAACGCTGGCGTTCGTGGAAAGTTAATGCGTACATACGCGACTTGCGTTGGCAAATAACATTGTGGTTCTTTGTCGCCTACATTTTTCTCTCTATCTATTTGGTGGTGCACGGCGGCGTCAAGCCGTCCGCTGTAGTTGCCGGTCAGATCTATGTATTTGCGATACTCAACAGCTTGATGGGCCTGCATGTGGTTATCCAGCGTACCGAGCAGTTGTTTGCCGATGCTGCCGAATTAACCGACGTAATGGACATGGCGCCGGAACTCCAAGACTCGCCTAATCCGGAAAAGCCGCGGATCGAGCGTGGACTTATCGAGTTTCAGTCTGTCACTTTCCAGTATCCGGGTACGGCCAAACCAGTATTTAAGGATCTGAATCTGACAATCAAGCCTGGCCAGCAGGTTGGGTTGGTAGGGCATTCGGGGTCAGGCAAGTCGACGATTACCAGACTGCTCTTGCGCTTTCTGGACATCCAGAGCGGCAGCATTCTCATTGATGGACAGAACATTAGCCATATTACACAGGACGCGTTGCGGTCCAGCATCGCGTTCGTGCCACAGGAGCCGCTGCTGTTTCACCGTACGTTACGCGATAATATAGGCTACGGCCGTGAAGATGCAACAGATGAAGAAGTACGCCGGGCAGCCAAGTTGGCCTATGCCGACGAATTTATCAAAGAACTGCCAGATACATACGGCACATACGTAGGTGAACGCGGCGTGAAGCTGAGCGGCGGTGAAAAACAACGCGTAGCCATTGCCCGCGCCATGCTTACTACATCGCCTATCCTGGTTCTGGACGAAGCCACATCGGCCTTGGATAGCAAGAGTGAGTTATATATCAAAAAGGCTCTGGACAAGTTGATGAAGGGGCGCACGACAGTCGTGATTGCCCACCGCCTCAGCACTATTAAAAAATTGGACCGCATTATAGTTTTGAAGGATGGAAGGATCATTGAAGATGGCACTCATGAGGAGCTTTTGAAGCATGACGGCGAGTACGCCGAACTGTGGAACCACCAATCGGGCAATTTCCTGGAAATGTAGACGCGTTGACGGTTATGCTATTCTATGTGAGGTTATGAAAGCACTATATGGATAACCAGCCCGTATTGCCAACTTCGCCCCAGCCGCCCATGCCTGTACCGTCGCCGCTGCAGCAGCCCGGCAAATCAAAGAGGCCGCTTATTATAGTGCTCGTATTATTGGTTATAATCTTCGCGGGCTTGATCAGTGTCCTCGTACTTCAACACTCTCATAAGAAGTCTGCCCAGAACGTGTCAAACGCTTCGCCTGCGTCTTCTAACGCACCATCCTATAGCTCCGGACAGCAATATGCCCGTGACTCTAAAAGAGAAGCCGACCTAGGATCCTTGCAAACCCAGCTGGAAGCCTTTTTCCAAAACACGGGCTATTATCCGAGTCTGTCGGACATGAACAGTGCCAGTTGGCGGGCCGTGAACATGAAAACCCTCGATCCCAGCGCAATGACAGATCCTTTGGCATCTTGCAGTCCTTCCTCAGAGGGCTGCTTGGTCGCCGCGCCCAAGGCCAAGGCTTACGCTTATACGGTTACGGATAGCGGCGGCAAGAGCTGCGAAACGGATGATACGCAATGCGCCCAGTACACTTTGACGGCTACACTTGAGATGAAGAGGAACGGGTCAAGCACATTCGTTAAAAGCAATCTGGATTAACTGTTTACGCTTAATTTATTGGGGTGTTTGGCTAAAAGCGTTAAAATAAAGAGTATATGAAATTTGATCGCAGTGGCGGCGCCCCGGCCGGCCTAACCAAACAGGAGCAGCATACGCTCGATGAAGACATGGTCGTGCTGCTGCTGCAGGTGCCGCGGACCAATGACAAAAAGGAACTTGCCGCCGAGCAGATGTTCGCCTCGCTGCACGGCTTGCTAATGCAGCCGCCCCAGAAACGGTTTCGCGGCGCGCATATGGTGCGCATCAGTTTTGAGATTGCAGTGCTGGCCAAACGCATCGGGTTTTACGTCTGCGTGCCGAAATACCTTAAGGACTTCGTAGAAGAGCAGATCTACGCGCAGTACCCCAGCGTGCAGATCACCGAAGCTCCGGATTTTTCCTGGTCCGAGGAACAGCCGGCCCCATCGGCGCTGCTGTCCGCGGAGATGCGCCTGAGCAATAACCAGGCTCTCCCGATTAAGACATTCCAGAGTTTTGAGGTCGACCCGTTGGCGGCTATTACGGCTACCCTGGCTAAGTTCGAGGATGGCGAGGAGGCCTGGATCCAGCTGGTCATGCAGCCGGCTTCCAAGAACTGGCACCGCAAGAGCGAGCGCTACGTTAGCGGCTTGCGCGGCGGCGGATCCGGATCGACTCCCGGCGCTTTGCTTAAGGCACTTGTAGCTCCACCCGAACACAACCAGCCACAGGCCAAACTTACCGAGTATGACCAGGCCCGTGCCAGTGGTGCCGAAGACAAAAGCCACAAGCTGGCTTTTGAGACTAGCCTGCGCATCATTTACCGCGGCAACGTCTCGGCCCACCAGGCAAGCTTGCGTCTGCAGTCCATAATCGCCAGCTACAAGCAGTTCAACACAACTTATTTGAACGGTTTTGAGCAGGGTCGTATTTCGCACGATCCGGCCATACTCGCGCAATACCGCCAGCGCAAACTCGGTGGCCGCCCGTCGCTTTTGAACATCGAGGAAGTCGCTACCCTGTGCCACCTGCCGCATACCAACGTGGAAACGCCGTATATTTTATGGGCGCCCAGCCAGGTTGCCGAACCGCCGGCCAACCTGCCGCTCATAACGGCCGATAACGCGGAAGAAGTCAGCCCGATAGCGGCTACGAATTTCCGCGGCCAGCACCTGTCGTTCGGCTTGAAACGCGCCGACCGTGGACGCCACCTGTACATCCTCGGTCAGACTGGCGTCGGTAAATCCGGCCTGCTGGAACTTATGACTATATCCGACATCCACAGTCCTTACGGCTTCGCGGTGATCGACCCGCATGGCGATTACGCGCTGAGCGTCCTGCGTCGTATCCCGGCCGGCCGCGCCAAAGACGTGATTTACTTCAATCCGGCCGACATGGAATTTCCTATTGCCTTCAACCCAATGGAAGTGCCGGACCCGAAACTCCGCACGCACACCGCGTCGGAGATCATCGGCGTGCTGCGCCGCATGTTCGAATCCTGGGGGCCGCGCCTGGAATACATACTGCGCTACAGCCTGCTGGCGCTGCTCGAATACCCGGACGCTACCATGCTCGACATCACGCGCATCCTCACCGACAAGGCTTTTCGCAAAGACGTGATGGCGAACGTGACCGACCCGGTCGTGCGCAATTTCTGGGAAGTGGAATTTGCCACCTGGAATGATAAATTTGCCGCTGAAGCCGTGGCCCCGGTCCTCAACAAAGTCGGCGCTTTCACGGCCAATCCGCTGGTGCGCAACATTATCGGTCAGCCGCGCAACAGCTTTAATATCCGG
>CAYLML010000014.1:0-9899 GCA_964384985.1 uncultured Candidatus Saccharibacteria bacterium
GTGACACCATCCGGTATGTCTTGGCCGGTTACGGTAAGGTCGTCCTCAAACAGCAGGACAGACTGGCCGCTGTCTGAATGCAAATTGTTGATCGTAAAAGCACCGGTCATCGTAGGCCCGGTGAAGATGTAATAATCGTTTCCACCATTGCCTTGAGCAGTCGCGTCACCTGTACCGAAGTAAAAGGTATCGTCGCCGGTGCCGCCAATCATCGTGGCCGTACCGACATCACCAATAAGCACCGTTCCGACATTGCTGGCGATCAGCGTGTCATTGCCGCTTCCAGCCTCCAGTGCCTGATTGGTGCCATTGCCGGCGGTCAGCGTATCGTTGCCGCTGCCTGCAAGCAGAAACTGGCTGTCTCCATTGCCTCCGGTCAGGGTGTCATTCCCGCTACCAGCGGAGAGGAACTGGAAATCGCCGTTGCCGGCGATCAAAGTGGTGTCTCCACTGCCGGCAAGCAGTTCTTGATTGAAGCCATCTCCGCCTGTCAGCGTATTGTTTCCGCTCGACGTTTGAGCGTCCAGAATTTCATTAGCATCGTTGCCTGCGATCAGCGAAGTCGCCTCTGACGAGGTTGTGTGCAGTTCATATTGAACAGCGCCGCTGAGGGTCTTGCCGGCAAGAGAAAACGTGCCTCCGCCGGAAGCGGTTATTTCCAGGATGGGCCCGTTGTTTCCCTCTAACGTCGTAAAGCCATTGAATTCGGCAGCCGTAAGCATCGCCGACGTCGTCTGAAGCTTTTCAACGCCGGAAATTGTATAGCCGGTCAGGTCGCCATTTGCGACGAGGGTGTCACTGCCAGTTCCGCCGTTAAATTGCGAACCCGCGGCAGGAAGACCAAAGATCGTCTGGAACGTATCGCCACCATTCCCGCCGTTGAGGATGTCGACGCCAGTTCCGGTATAGAGAATATCACCTGTACCGTTTCCAGCGTAAAGCGTGTCGTTGCCGCTACCGGCGTAGAGTTGATCATTGTTGCCGTTGCCGACAATCAATGTGTCGTTTCCAGAGTTCCCCAAATCACTCAAAACAGTATTGTCAGCATTTCCGGCAAACACAATGCCGCCCGTGGATCCAGCTTCGACGATTTTCAGGCCAGCCGTACCTTCTACCGTTATGCCAGCCAGGGATACAGTTCCGGGTGTTGTCAAGGTGAGCGTATCGATGCCGGCACCCGTCGCATCGATCGTACTGAATTCGGCGAGCTGGGCGATGGTCAGGCTCAGGTTGCCCTGCTGGAGCTGAAGCGTCTGAACGCCGGAGATCGATGCGCCGCTGATATCACCGAAGGCTTCCAGAACATCGTTGCCTCCACCACCCGTAATCACAGACCCGGCTGCGAGACCCGTCGAATCCGTAATGAATATGTCGTTGCCAATTCCTCCATGGAGGGTGTCCGAGCCAAGGCCGGCAATCAGCGTCGCGCCAGCGCTACCTGCATTCAACGTGTCGTTACCGATGCTTCCCGCGGCGGTCAATACGTCGCCGGTGCCGTTGCCGGCGATGAGGACATTGTTGCCGACGCTATCGCTGACATCCAGAACATCATTGTTGCCATTACCGGCAGTCAGCACATTGTTGCCGGTGCTGCGTTCCGCGTGGAGAGTGTCGCCTGCGCCATCTCCAACAGTTAGTATGTTGTCGCCAGAGCTATCTTGAACATTTAGTGTGTCGCCAGCACCGAGACCTGCGATCAGGGTGTTGTTGCCAAAGCTGGAGTCCGCTACCACGGAGGCGTTCGCGCCGTTCCCGGCCGTAAGGACATTGTCGCCGGTGCTCGAGGTGGCATCCAGATTATCTCCGTTGCCATCGCCCGTGGTGAGCCGGTTATCTCCGAAGCTGTCAAAGACGGACAACCTGTCGTTGGTTCCATTTCCCGCCATCAATATGTTGTCGCCGAGGCTGTAATAAGCGCTCAACACATCGCCAATTCCGTCACCGGAGGTCAACGTATTGTTACCGCTAGAGTTATCCGCGTTCAGGTCGGAAGTTTCAGTTACGGGTCCTATGCCTTCAAGCAGGTTTGTCGCGCCACTCGTATCATGTTCGGTCAGTGTGTTGTCGCCGGTGCTGAAGCTGGCGTCCATCCTGATGCTGCCGCCATCTCCGGCAGTGAGAACATTGTCGCCGGAACTGTAGCTCACATCCAAACGAGCGGCCTGGGAGTTGAACGATGCGGACGTCGTATTGCCGACGGTCAAATGATTGTTGCCGGAGGTGCCGCTGGCATCGAGATCAAAACCGACACCATTTCCCTCTGTCAGCGTGTCATTGCCACTATCGCTGGCAGTGAGGGTTTCGCCGGCCACGTTGTTCCCGATCAGGGTCGTTCCATCGTTGGATAAGGCAATCAGGTTAAAAGGCGTGCTGGTCTTTCCTGTAAGGTCGTAGGTTCCACCTGTAACGCCTTCAATGGTGCCAGCAGTACTGCTGCGGGCGACGGAGCTAAATTCGCCGAGTTGTGACGCGGTTATTGTAACATTACTTTCCACTATCAACGCCTGGACGCCCGTGATGGTAGCCCCCGATATGTCGCCGTCGGCCCGAAGAATATTGCCAGCGCCATTTCCTGTAATCACCGAGCCGGCCGCGAGACCATCATTCACAACAAACGTATCGCCGCCCGTGCCGCCAGTTAGGTGATCAACACCCTCACCCGCCACCAGCACATCGCCCGCGCCGTTTCCCGCCTGAAGCGTGTCGTTGCCAAACAGGCTGGCAGTTAAGGTTTGACCTGCAATGTTGTTGCCGATGAGCGTGGTGCCGCCCCAGTCGCTCGCGGTAAGATTGGAAATATTTGAACTTGGGTCGATGTTTGCATCGTTTAGATTGAACGTCCCGCCATCCGCTGCGGTGATGCTGCCAGATGCCTTGATCGTGTCGAACTGATGAAACTGAGCGTTGGTAAGTATGACGTCACTAGAGGCATCCAGCTCCTGAATGCTTGAGATCGTATCTTGTGAAATATCCCCGCGGGCTTGCAGGATGTTGAGGGCCGTCGCGTTGACCTGAACGGGTACCTGAATGGGGTTTCCTTGCCCATCGACGCCCGGCACGAAATCCGTGATCACGGCGGTCGGTTGCCCGGCCACCACCGCGCCCGGCGCGGCGCTATACAACTCGTACGTCACATTCGCGTGTGTATCATCGACCTTTTCGACAGTGCCCGTTACGGAATAAGCCGTGCCGGTGGGATTGAGGTAGGCATCATTTAGCGCGTTGAGTGCATCGGCGGTTGTCGAAGCGCCGAGCTGGGTGAGATAACTTTCCAGCATCTGTTCGGGTGTCGCGCTGGCGGCAAAATTCTCCGTGATATTTGGGCTTGCGGTCCCCGAGAGCGTAATCACTTCACCCGAAACGAGCGTGAATGATTCGGCCAATCCGGTGCTGCTAAGCGTCAAAGTGCCAAGCGTTACAGGATCTCCGCCGATCAATGTGATGTCAATTTCACCATCGGGCTGTAACGTGACATCGCTATAGGTTCCTATTGAGAATGTCGGATAATTGCCGAGTGCGTCCGCATGGTCGATAACCAGGGCGCCACTATCATGTCCGTCAAGGCTTGCGCCGACGGCATAGACTTTCTGGGTTGATGTATCGAAAATAAATGTCTGGCCCGCCTTCGGACCCAGAAGCGGCTCGAAAATGCCGCCGGTCGTATAAGTCGCCACGGGAACGTGAAGCAGCGTACCCGTGGTAAAGCCGGTAACCCCAAATGGCTTGTTGATTTGCAGAAGCGTCGCCGAATCAAGACCCAGATTGGACGAACTTGCAGATAGCGTCGCGTCCAGAATGGACGTCGTATCGTCGCCCGGTTGAACGACGTAGTAGCCGCGTGGAATGAGATCGCTTTCCAGCTTAGAGATAATGGTTTGAAAACTTGCCGTTGGTAGCGAACCCCAAGCCTGCACGTAGCTTTGTGCCGACTGTCCACCGCTTCCGAGCATATTGGCTGGGTTGAGAACGTCATATAAAAATTTAGCGACGTTCGTTACCTGATCATTCACACCACTGACAGGGACTAAATTCGTAATTTGATTGTTCGCGTTAAACGTCGGACTGAATCCCAACGCAAGCACTGCGTCCGCTAAATAACGTTGCTCTACGCCCGACGCATTTGGGTCAATACCAGCGTCGGCGTTAAAGGCAAGCTGTTCCGCGATACCAGCGAGATTGCCCGTTGCCGCATCCCCATATGTAATTGGTCCAAGCAGCGTCGAGTGATGATAGTACATATCCTCCAAAGCCGCCTGTGTCGTTTCAGGCAATGAAGCTAAATTGGGTACACTTTTGGCCAGTGATGGACCGGGCGCAGTGGTGCTGAGAACAACGTTCGTATAATAATTATCCATCAATGCTTCAGCTTGAGTCTGCGTAATGGTAATCCCAAGCGCGTCATTAATGGCCTTCGCATTAGGTATCGAAGGACTTGCAGCCAAGGGAGCGATGGTCGCGTTCCATTGCTGCTGCGTGATGTTCAGAGTAACCCCTGCGGCAATCAGAGCGTTGTATGCCGTTGATGGATTTCCCGTTATGTTAAATCCATAGCCAATATTGATATTGTTATCGAAATAAAATTGAGGTTGGCTAAGTTTGTTATTTTCAAAACGTTCTGTGATTTGGTCTCGGATGCTAGCCACGCTCATTGCCCACCTCCGTTCGCTTTCTGCCGTGCATAGGTGGGCTTGCCGGGAAGATTTATGTAACAGATATCTTCGTGGCCCGTCGGCGTTAGCCGGTAAACCAATATATTGCTCTCCTCCCGCATTGGAGCCAGAAAGCTATATTGGTTAAGTACAAAATACGCACGACTATCGTGCATAAACAGTCTTGTAGAGATGGGTCCACTATTTTTATCGATTGAGGGCAGTGACCAATTTGGTCGAAGGCCAAGTGCTTTCTCGTGATTGTCGAACGCCTTCTTAAATGCGTTCATTTGGTTGGAATATTTCTTGTACATAGCGTCAAAGTTCGGCCATTTCGAAAAAAGGTAGCCGAGGTAGGCCTGCTTCGGATTGTTTTGTGATGCTACGAGCCCTTCGTAGCTTGCGTCACGATCCACGATATCAGGATCGACGCCTGTAGAAGATGAGTCCGTAAGAACTTCCCGATATTGGGTGTCTTTCTTGATGATTGTTATCTTCGTGCTTGCAAGCGCACCGCCAGCGCTCAAAAGTTCTTGATAGACTACTTCGCGCGGCGTCCCTTCATTGAAGATGTCGGCCAAATAGATTGGTTCTTTGTATACCGTTCCAGTTGGCCACCCCAACGGGGCATCTGGATTTGGGGGCATCGTCAGTACAACTTCTTGCTTCGGTGGCTCGACGAACCCAATCTCTTCGAACCGTTCAGGGTGTCTCATTTCAAAGTTAGTCATTATGCCGTAGCGGCTCTTTGTCGTAGGCCCCTTCGTGCTCTCGACCAGCATTTTGTTATAGAGATCGGTAAGCGGCTTACAGACGGCATCGTCCTCGCTCATAATCAGCTTGTAATGGAAGTCTTTTTTCTGAGCCGAAGTGAGCTCACTGTCGCCCCCCTCCGCTTGCGCCGATAATGAACAAGCGCAAAGCATTGCCGCCAGCATCAGATATTTCCGCCGCCGGGTTCCGAAGTTCAACATAAGCATCCCCCAAGTTTGTGATTGTGTGCGCTTATTAGAAATAACTGCTGCCTGAATTCGGTCTGCGCTGCATCTGCGAATTGAATTTGGCCAGTTCTATAATGCAACTTAGAATTGTATTCCACTGGAATGTAATTACGTCGTCGAATCGGAAATTACTTTCGTCCGCACGGTTGCGTAAGCGGAATGTTTGGTAATCAATGCCGCTAACTTTTTTGGGTAATCACTTCGGCTTTTTCAGCGAGGTTCTGGTCGCGGCCGTTGACGCAATATGAAACGCGCATGGCGTTCGCGCATGAGTTTCTCGCGTAACGCTTTCAGCGCAAGGCGTCGCCATTCCTTCGCCGCGTGGAGCGCCTGTGGTCTCGCGCGTCGGGCCAGGAGCCGCAAACCCATAAGCTTGCGCCGAAACTCCTGTTCAATTTCAAATTCCGCCGCATCACTTTCGTCGATCGGTTCGCCGCTTTCATGTGCCGAATGAGCAGGGGACGCGGACGTGGCTGGCCCGGTCCCGCGGTCATTCGCCGATGACCCTTTGCCGCTCGCGCCAGCGCGCGTCGTCCTCCTCTTTTTCATGGTGCTGATGCTGCTTGAGCGTGTTCTCGGCGGCCTCACGGAAGGTATCCGCCTTCTCCTCCTTTGACACCGGCTCCGGCCGTGCGGAGCCCAGGTTCGCCAGGTCGGAGAACAAGGCGCCCAGGAACGGGCCAGCTCCGGCCCCCAACCGGTTGCCGATATTGGAACCGACGTCGGGACGGTCATACTCGAAAGCATCCGCGTTTCTCGCAGGCGCTTCATCTTCCCGCACGGCCGGCGCGTGGACCGGCTGGGGTGCGGTGACCTCAAAGGCAGCCTCGCGGAAGCCCGACGCAACTTCCGCTCTGGCGTCTTTCCGCTCGGCCAGTCCGTTGAAGAACGGTGCCGTGTCGTGCCCGGCCTCCTGATACCAGCGCAAGTCGGCGCGGGCGTCTCGCTGGCCATCGAGGATTTCCTGATAGCGCTCGTCACGGGAGGCCCGCAGTTCCTTGCAAGCGGCATCCCGTCGTGGCTCAAGCACGGCCTTCTGATCGGCGATCAACTGGGCTTTTACATTGGCCAGAATCTCGCGATCGTCTTCGGTGCCATTTTTCCTGGCCTTGTAATAATCGGACCAGCGTCCACGAAATTCTTCCCGCACCTCCCGGTAAATCGAATTTCTCAATTCTTTAAATTCCGATTTTCCTTGCTTGAAAAACTCAATCCTTTCAGCCTGCTGCAATTCCTTCAGGATTTTCCATTCGGTATTTTTGGGATTTTCCGGAATTTCTGGGGAATTTTCGGCCATTATTTTTTCGGCGCGCGTAAATTCCTTTTCGTTGTGCTGGAATTCCATCCAGATATTCCGCGGCATATTCTTTTCGCGGTCCTCGGGATTTTTCAGGCGCTGCTCGCAATAAATGCGCTCATGCTCGCGTTCATATTGGAGAGCCCATTCCTGCGCCCGCCGGCGTTCAAAGCCGTCGTCCAGATGAAGACCCGTCTCTGGATGGATCGCATTGATCATCAAATGGACATGGGCATGTGGCTTATCGTTATGAGCCACCATGATCGCCTGATGTTCCTCCCAACCCATGTGGCGCAAAAAGTCCTTAGTTGTCGTAATCATGTGTTCAGGGGTCGGCTTGTCCTCGGGCGACCAGTTGAGGCTCACATCCTTTACCGGGTCTTCCGTCGTGCGGCCGCCAGCACGGACGCCGGCCTCCTGCTTCAGAAGTTCGGCGTTCCGCGCGGTCCAAACCATTTCGTCGACGGCCGACGGAACGTGATCGTTGGCAAGATTCTGCGTATGCGTCCACGCCACTCGATCCTGGGTATTCGCTTTGGGATCATGCGTCAGATAGGTGGAAAGCCCCTTGAACGATGTGCCGCTTCGCTCGATTTTGACAATCATTCCGATAGCCTCGTGATGATCCGGCGAATATCGTTGAGCAGGGGCTCAAGATCGGCAGGCAAGGGATCGCCAGTTTGATGAAGGTGCCGCACCATCTGGTTCAGGTTGTTGCCAAGGCGCGCGAGCTGCGCATGGATGAGCCGCGACATGTTATTCGCCGGCTCGGTCCTGCCTTGAGTGACGCTGTTCGGGCCAAGCAGCACGGTACGGCCAAAATGCACCGGTTTCATGCCGAGTGCGTGGGCACGTTTGCCGATGGTCTCCAGTTCATTCACGGTGAAGCGAAGGTTGAGCTGTCGCGAGCGTGGTTCGGTCGTACGTGGGCGGGCCATTTTCTTTTCCCTTGGCAGAGCGCATGCGTCCTGGGGTTTGGGGGCCATATTCGTCCGGCCCCCAACCAGGGTTTCGCGTACGCGAAACCACATCTGGCTACCCTCTCCCGCAAAAATTAAACCGCCACCTCCTTTCTCACCATCGCAACGATTGGTAATCGCAAACATTCCCATGCATCACCGCATCACGCGGCAATCCATTCACCGCTTATCCAGTCGGCTCTTCGATATCTTCGCCACGCAGACCAGAAATTTCGCTGAGCTTTACTTCCGCGCGCCAGCCGCGTTCTTCGCTTTCTTCGTGCACGTCTGGATCATCCTCGCCGCCGGTCCACCATTCGGGCACATACGCGCCATCACGCGCGGCCATCATGAGCATGTACTCGGCATCGCGGCAGTAGGTCGCGGCAATATAGGCGGCGTTGAGCAACAGCTCACAGGGATTTTCTGGCAACTTATCGCTGATCACATTCCACGGATTTTCCCGAATGGCCGCGATGGTCAGTATCGGCTCGGCTGCCTTCTTCTGGAAAAACGCGCGAACGGCTTCGATGGTCAGTATTGGCATGGTTTCCTCCTTTTGAAAAAGAAGCGAGGTGCACCATCTTTTCCCGGCCCGATGACGCACCGCGAGCACTTCCCGGCCTGCTTCCCGAAGGTTCCCAATGAACCCGGATTTTTACACGGAAGATGGATCGCGCGTTGCCAGACTTTGACTGACATTCCGGGCAGCGAGCGGATGACAACGGTGTTCATGGTGCTCATGCGTCACCACCCTTTGCTTCCGCGATGACGGCGGACAGGTTTCGGACGGCCTCGGCGAGGTCGCCTTGCTCCCAACGGGCAACCACCTTCTCGGCAGCAGCCAGCAAGTCAGGCGCGGCGCGGCGAAGGCGCAAATGGTCGTCGAGCCAAACAGCGACCGTCCTATTTTTGTAGAGCACTTCAATGTCGTTGATCGGGCAGTCACACGGCTCGAAATAGTCGAGATCAAGAGCTTCCCAGTCCTCCCCGGCAAGCTTCCGGGCTTGCGCGAGAGTTTGTTCGGGCGTTCCGGCTTTGAGATCGCGGCGACCCCATTGCAGATCGCTACGGAAATAAACGGTGTAAGTGTTCATGGCTGGATTCTCCTTTGGTGATGAAAGCGAAAGGGCCGCCCCTTGCGAAGCGGCCCGGAGGATCACGCGGCTTCGTTCGCCGTGTTTTCGGCCTTGTCCTCCTTCGGCTCGCGCAGGACGATGCTGTCGCCAAGCGGCAGGGCGTCGAGCTGGATGGTCAGGCCGCCGTCATTTGCGTGCGGGAAAGCCGCGCCGATTTTGGTCCAGATAGCTTTCTTGCCTTCACCGCGTTCCTTGACGCTGTAGGCGATCAGGTAGGGTTTGTTGCTCATGTGATGTTCCTTTCCTTGTGTTGTTTATGGGTGCAGCTGCTGCTGCACCCTTGGCCTTCGCCGAGAACGGGGTGTGCAAGCCGCAAGGCCCTTCGCAGGGACCCGGAACGCAAGAAAATTGACGGCCGCCAGGGCCTGGCGGCCGGACATTTTCTCTGCGTTATGGGTGGAAGGGCCTTGAGGCGCGCCGAGGGGCTGGCCCCTAAGCAGCGACGCGGCAGCGGCGAACAGGCCAGGGACCGCCCTTTCGCGGTCCCGTACACCCATCATCTTTGGCTCCCGAAATCTTCGCTGGCATCCGGCGATGCCGCGCCTGTCTGCAAACCATGCTGGACGACATTGCCAGACATTCCGACAGACGCTGCGCGCAGGTGACGTTATCGAGGGCTGTCCAACAATGGAGGCTTCGATGGACTGGCCTAAAAGCGAACGCGCAAAGTGGCGGACACAGATTCACCTCGCACGATTGCGCAACTATCCGACGCTGCCGAATTTCGATGCACGCAGCCGTGAACTTTACGGCACGGCATTGCCGCGTGGCGTGCTGCTGCCGCGCCTGGAACCCGATCGTGAGCGCGTCAATTACTGGATGTCGCCGGCGCAACTGATGCAGCATCGCTATCA
>CAYLML010000015.1:0-9671 GCA_964384985.1 uncultured Candidatus Saccharibacteria bacterium
ACCAACGTTATCACGCACCCTGACCTTTGTTATGGTGACTTGTTTGCCCCCAAGCGTCGTGCGGCTGCCTGGCCAGCCAGCATAGGCGCGCACTTCGCGCTCCAGCTGCTCCGGACTCTTAAAACAGTCAATAATGCCATCCTGCTTCTTAATACGTTTGTCGAACGTGATCAGGCTGTCGTACTGGGGTGCCGGCTGTCTGGCAGAGCCGTCAAGGATGCCGGGCAGGAGCTTCAGCAGCCACTCCGTACCGGTGGCGAGCAGGAGGTCTGCTACTTCTTGTTTGGATAGTTTATCTAGTTCCAATTTTGACTGAGCGTATACTGGCCCCGCGTCCAGTTCGGGCGTCAAAAGCATCAGCGAAACGCCTGTCGCTTCATCGCCGTTTAATATAGCGCTTTCTATCGGTGTGGCGCCGCGGTGCAATGGCAGCAGGGAAGGATGGATATTCAGAATGCCGGCTGGAAACAGGTCGATAATACCGGGAGGTATGATCTTGCCGTAGGCAACAGCTACTCCCACATCCGCATTCAATGCTTGCAGCTGGTCCTTAATAGAGGCAAGTTTATCAGGGGCAAGAACGGGGATGCCATGCTCGTTCGCTAGCTCTACGACCTCTTCTTGCCGCTTCTTGCGCGACGCGCCTTGCTTGCCCTGTGCTACCACCAAGGCGGCGATAGTATAGCCGGCATCTATCAGGCCGCGCAGCGTCGGCGCGGTTGTGGTCACCCCTGTCGCAAGGCGCTCATTACCAAAGAATACTATTGTTTTTGACGTCTTTTTCATAGTCGAGCGGGTCCAGTTTGCCTTCATCGTTCAGCCGGAAGAACGCTTCCGAGTCACTTTTAATATGGTCTATAAAAACTATGCCGTTGCAATGGTCGATCTCGTGTTGGAAGATGCGCGCCAGGAAGCCGTCAGCGGTAATGCGGAAGGGTTTGCCATTTAAGTTCAAGGCTTTTACCCTGACTTTGGTATGCCGGGGCACCTTGCCGTATACGCTCGGTACGCTCAGACAGCCCTCGTAATCCGTTTTAATCTCACCCTCCAGCTTGGTGATTTCGGGGTTGATGAATACTGTAAACTCGTGGTTTTCCTTATCGTTGTAATCGTTGCGTACTACCACGATCTTATAGAGGCGGTCAATCTGCACGGCGGCCAGCGCCACGCCCACTTCGTGCGCGCGGCTCTGATCCCAGTCCAGCGTGGCGTCCTTCATGTCTTGGACAACTTGTCGGATCTCGTCCGTCACGATGCCGACACGCTGGGATTTTTGCCGGAGATGTGGATTGGGCAGTGAGATAATATCGTCTTTGGTCATAACTCTGGTCAAGTATACCTAACTTTACTTTTATACGGAAGATGGCATAGATTTGATATATACTTATTTAAGTGATATAATATATATTATATGGCACAGGATCACGATAATTTTACTATTTCCCGCATACGTAAGGGCGAAGACGAAGCAATGCCTAGAGGCGGCGTACTTATCATCTATAGGGATGGTGTAAGCTTTGCGCGCTATGGAAAGGGTTTGGATTTGGAAAGACCCGAGGGCAGTATAGTAGAAGAAGAAACTGCCGCCTTAGAGATGATTTATTCGAACACGCGGGGTCTTGGCAGAAAATTACTGGCTAGAACGGTGGAGCATGCTACGGAGAGTGGCTTTCACTACCTGCGAAGCACAACGATCGTTACTCCACGGGCAATTCGTATGACTGAGCATGCTTTGCAGAGAGGGGATATTACCGAGCGTGCTTACCATGTCTTTGGTATTGGTGAGATGTTCGATCTCGCCTCAGTCGATATTCTCGAGCGTTCCGCTATGGTAACACCCGATATGGCTATGGAGGCAGTAGGCAAGGTGCCGAGAGTCGAGAGCGTAATACGTCTTGCCGCCGGGCCGGGCGGTGGCTAAAGCAGATCCAAAGGGTCGATGTCGTAAGACCAGCCGCTGGGCAACTGATCGATGATTTTCAGGAGTTCGGGGCGCTGGCGGGCTTTGACGACCAGCTGCCACTGGTATTTATTCTGGAAACGTTCGTAGAAGGAAGGGGCTGGACCTTCGATGCGGACCTTGGCGCCGGTGCGTTCCATATCTGATTTAAGCGTTTCTGCTGCCTGGCGCGCCGCGTCAATGCTGGCGCGCCGGACGGTGAGTTTCAAGAGGTAGCAAAAGGGCGGGAAAACAAATTGCTTGCGGGACGCCAGTTCGGACGCGTAAAAGGTTTGATAGTCGCCCTTGATGGCGTCTTTCAGGACCGGATGGTCAGGGTGGTAGGTCTGGATGACTGCGCGCCCGGCCACGTGGCCCCGGCCGATCCGGCCGAGCACCTGGCTGACAAGCTGGTACGTACGTTCTTCGGCCGAGAAGTCGGGCAAGTACAAGCTGGTGTCGGCCAGCAGGATGCCTAGGGTGCTGAGGCGCGGCAGGTCCAATCCTTTCGCCAGGAGCTGAGTACCGACCAATATATCGACGTCGCCGCGGCTGACAGCCTCATACTGCTGCTCAAAGCGCTCGGCGCGTGTGTTGTCGGTGTCAAAGCGGGAAACACGGGCGTTCGGGAACAGGCGGCGCGCTTCGTCGACGATCGCCTTTGTGCCGGCAGTTTTGAATAACACGTTGGCGTGGCCGCAGGACGGGCAGCTGCTCGGGGTGCTGGCGTGATAATTGCAGCTGTGGCAGCGCAGCTCGTGTCGGTCGCCATGGTAAGTGAGCGGCACGTCGCAGTGCGGGCAGGCCGCCTGCCAGCCGCAGTTTTCGCACAACACTAGCCGCGCCGTGCCGCGCCTATTCAGGTACAGCAGGCTTTGCTCGCCCTTTGCCAGGGCAGTTTCGACGGCTTTGATGAGCGGCAGGCTGAGGAAGGGCGAGCGGCTGAATAAGCTGTGGTCTTTACGGTCTACTACTGTTACGGCAGTATCCGCATGTTTTTCCTGGCGGGCCAGTCCGGAGAGCCGTATAATGGGCTTCTTTTTTTGCTCGGCCAGATAGTAATCGCTTACCGACGGCGTTGCCGAGCCAAGAATAAGCGTGGCCCTGGCGATTTGGGCAAGATAGCTCGCAACGCGCCCTGCCTGGTAAGCCGGCGCCTGCTCTTGTTTATAAGCAGCCTCGTGGGCCTCATCCAGTACGATCAGTCCGGGGTTTTGAACCGGACTGAACAGGGCAGAACGGGGGCCGATGACGATAACCGGCTGCGCTGCGCGCAGGACATCCAGCCATGCTTTTCGCCGCTCGGCCAGACCCTGTTGGGAGTGCATCACGATTACCTGGCCGCCAAATACTTCGCGGAATGTGGCGGCCAGCTGGCTAGTAAGGCTGATTTCAGGGGTAAGTATGATGGAGGATTTGCCTGCCGCGGCCGCCTGCGCCGCCAGTTCCATATACAGCCGGGTTTTGCCGCTGCCGGTGACACCGTGTAGTAGATAAGTATTGCGCGTTTTCATGGCGGCCAGCGCGGTTTTCTGCTCGTTAGTAAGCGGGGGCAGCTGGTCTAGGTCTGCTACCGTGGTTTTGCTGTCTGCCGGTGCTGCCGCCGGCAGCATTGCCGGGAAACTGGCCGGTAATAGCTGCTGGGCGATAAGCCCGAGCGGCGCGGGATAGTATTCCGGCAGCCAGCCGGCTAGTTTTAAAAGGTGGGCGGGCAGGGGCGGTAAATCTAAAACTTCAACGACGGGTTTAGTCTGGAACCGCGGCTGTTCGGCCGGCCCGGCCACCACGCCTAGCACTACCTGCTTTTGCAGTTCTACCTTCACGATGGCGCCGGCCCGCAACCGCTTACCTGCGCCGTAGGTCAGCGCCTCTTTACCGTGGTAACGGCTACTACGTACCCAAACAGCGTAGTAATTCATACTACCCAGTATAAGCCACAGGCCGCGCCCCCGTACTTAAAAAGTTCTTAAATTTCAGTATTGCAAAACCCCGTCAGCGCGATTATACTAAATAGCAACGTTGTTTGGATAACAATAATGCTTAGGGGCAAGATATCATGCTAGATGTATTTATTACCTCCCGCGTACGGCGCAAGATCATTGTGATCTATGCTAAATACCCTGATTTCAAAACCCACGTCAGGGGCCTGGCTAAGCTCATTAAAGAAGATGCCGGCAACATCCAGCGCGAGCTTAAACGTCTTGAAAAGGTCGGCTTTCTGGTTTCGGAACGCCAGGGCAATACCAAGGTATATTCCACCAATAAACAGTTCCCGATCTTCCGCGAACTTCAAAGTATAGTGCTAAAATCACAACGGGCTAACCAGCAAAAGCGCATCGCCAGCTAATCAGGAGGCTAAATACTTTACAAATAACTGCATATTTGGTATAATATGCTCATGAACAATAATCATTTATCTCGGGCTGATCAATACCCTCTTGAAGGCAGTACACCCGATATACCGCAGGCGCACGGTGAAGCTATCTCTCCTGTTAGCCTTGGCCCTGACGCGGTCAGAATACCTATAACCCGTTCAGGCTCAACCCAAGAAGTGCCGGCAATCAAGGTAGTCGAAAGTATCGCGCCGGAAGCTTCTACTGACTTGCAAAGATAACCCCTGTTGTGTACAATAGGGATTCATGATCCAAGTAACCCGTAAAGACGCTAAAGAATCAACCGAGAACCTGCTGCGCCGGTTCAACCGTAAAGTGCAGCAATCTGGTACTATTGCTATCGTTAAGCAGAACCAGTATTTCCAGAAACCGGTTAGCAAACCGGAGCGCCGCCGCAAGGCTATTATCCGCCAGCAGCGCAAAGCCCTTAAGTTAAAGAAGATTAAGCTCGGCATTCGCTGAGGATCCGGAACATGCCGGACCTCACGCTAGAGCAGCGGCTAGAACAGGACATTAAGGAAGCCTTACTGTCCGGGGACAAGACGCGTGCTACCACGCTGCGCACGATTAAGGCCGTACTGCTCAACGTTAAGGTCGCCAAGGGCAAGCGCGAAGAGGGTTTGAGCGACGAAGAAGTCCTTCAGGTATTCGGCAAAGAGGCGAAAAAGCGCCAGGAGAGCGCTGACTTATACGTTCAGGGCGGCGACCAGGCGCGGGCTGACGCCGAACTCGCCGAGAAGGCTATTATCGGCAAGTACCTACCGGCCCAGCTCAGCGAAGCAGAAATCGCCGCTCTTGTCGATGAGGTTATCAAAAATACGGGAGCCCAAGGCGCGGCCGCTATGGGCCAAGTGATCGGCCAAGTTAAGTCGAAGGCGGGAGCTGCCGCTGATGGTTCTCTCATTGCCAAAATCGCCAAGGAGAAGCTGCAATGATACTGCTGATGGGAATAGCCGGTTCGGGCAAGGGTACGCAAGGCAAAATGCTGGCCGACCAGCACGGTTTCCACCTGATATCCATGGGCGAGGTGCTCCGCATGTATGTTACCGGCGCCCAGCGCGAACGGATGCTCAAAGGCGGCTTGCTCGATGACGCAGAAATTATCAAAATAGTCGATCAGGTCCTGTCGTCGCTGCCGGACAACGAAGAAGTCCTGATGGATGGTTTTCCGCGCACCGTCCCGCAGGCTGAGTGGCTGCTGGAACAGATAAAGGCCGGCAAGTTCGGCCTGCGCGCCGCGTTCCACCTGGTAGCTTCGCGCGAAGCGGTCAAACAGCGCCTGATCAAGCGTGCCCGCATAGACGATGTCGAATCAGCCATCGAGGAGCGTTTCAACGAATACCAGCGTTCTACGGCGCCGGTGATCGAATGGCTTGAGCAGCACGGGGTTGATGTCGTTAACGTGGACGCCGAACGGCCGCCCGAAGCCGTCAACGCCGACATTATCAACTATTTGGATAAATCCTAACCTAGGCTGCAAGGCAGGCCCTATGGTCACCCGCGTTAAAACCAAACAGGAAATCGCCGCCATGCGCGAGGGCGGCCGCATGCTGGCCATTGTGCTGCAGCTCCTGCGGAGCCGCTTAGAGCCGGGCATGTCCACCAAGGACCTGGCTGTTATCGCCGCGCAGGAGCTGGAAAAGCTCGGCGGCCAGCCCAGTTTCCTTGGCTACCAGGGCTTCCCGGACGTCATTTGTATCTCGGTTAATAACGAAGTGGTGCATGGCATCCCGAAGGCTAACAGAATTATTGCCGAGGGTGACATCGTCGGCTTGGATTTTGGCGTGACATACCAGGGCATGATCACCGATTCGGCTATTAGCGTTATCGCCGGCAAGCCCAAGACCCAGGGGCACATCCGGCTTCTGGAAGATACCAAACGGGCTATGGAAGCCGGTATCGCCGCCGTGCACGACCAGGTACGGACCGGCGACATCGGCTGGGCAGTCGAAAACTCCCTAGCTAAGCTGAAAGGCCGCAATTACGGCATCGTGCGCGACCTGGTCGGCCACGGTGTAGGCCACGAAGTCCACGAAGACCCGAACATCCCTAATTATGGCCGCAAGAACACCGGCCCTTGGCTCAGCAAGGGAATGACCATCGCTATAGAGCCTATGGTCACGCTCGGGACCGAGCGCGTAGTTATAGCCCCGGACGGCTGGACCATCCTGACCGCCGACAACAAATGGGCCGCCCACTTCGAGCACACGGTGTTAATTACCGAAACCGGCGCCGAAATCTTAACTACGCTCTAATTATCCGGATTTATAGTTATGATAACCCCTCACACCGCACAATTTAATATGCTAGGCAGCACTATACGTGACAGATCACTGGATGATTATGATGTAGAAATATTTCCAAGTTGCCAGTCTGAGGTAGTAGACCTCTTGGGAGATGTAGTTCCTAACGCCTCGAGTATGGTCGAGCTGCTGCGCGGGCTGTCGCCTGCAGCCGAAGATAAGCCGTTGCATTGGGTAGACATGGCCGGAGGATTGGCTGTCGCCCTGAGGGAGGCATCAATATTGCGTACACAAAACATCTTAGGGGAGATCACGCTGACTAACGTTGATCTTTTTGACTGGAGAGAGGAATTGGCCGGGGACTTAAAAGCGCTCTCAGCAGAGATGGGCATGGATCTTGGGAATAAAGCTCATGAACCTCAATTCATTCAAGACAATGCCGAAACCGTGGTGCTGGAAGAGCCGGCTGATTTAATAACTTCCGTACAAGGTATTCAGTATTTTGACGATCCGTTAAGGGCGCTTGTAAACTGGTATAACCAGCTTAATGGGGATGGATTAATGGTTGTTGCAAGGGCGAGCCATTGGTGGCCGCGCGAAATTAGCCAACGAAGCCAGTCGGACGAAACAGAACCTTTCGCCGCGCTGTTCAGCCAGTTTGAGGAACACGGTATAAGGTACGCGACCGGTGATGCCGCATCCTCGTTTATTCCTGAAGAAGTGACCGATTTTGAAGTACTGGCGATACAGAAACAAGCGGAAACCCGGCTCCAATTGAATGCGGCGCTTATGCAGGTAGTCGCAGGCTTCTCCTGGAAAGTCGTCCAATATGATGACGCCAAGCCGGCAATCGAAGTCGTCAGAACCTAGCTTGCTTGCCATCGAAGAAGCAATAGCGGTATACTAGGACATAAGGTTCCTGTAATGAATAACCAAAACCAAGAACATTTCATAGGCCTTGATATTGGCACTTCCGCTGTACGCTGCGTCGTTGGCGGATATGATCCGAACGGCAGCAACCTGCCGTCTATAATTGGCCATGGCTTGGCACCGAACCAGGGCATGCGCCGCGGCGCCGTTGTACATGTCGACGAGGTGGCCGATGCCATCGTTAAAGCCGTCACCGAGGCGGAGCGCATTTCGGGCGTAAATATCAGGCACGCCACGGTCAACGTCAACGGTTCGCACGTCAGCGGCCTGGATTCCGAAGGTGTTATCGCTATCAGCGCCGCTAACCGCGAAATCACTACTGAAGACCGTCTGCGCGTCGAAGAGGCTGCTACCATCGTCAGTCTGCCGCCGAACCGCGAAATCGTGCAGTTCTTCGCCAAGAATTACAGCTTGGATGGACAGCGCAGCATCAAGGACCCGGTCGGCATGCACGGCGTACGGCTGGAAGTCGACGCCCACATCGTGACCGCTTCGTCGCCGAATCTGCGCAACCTCGACATGACATTAGAGAAGGCCGGCATCGCGGCCACTCATCATACGGTTTCCGGACTGGCCGCCGCCGAAGCGGTACTGACCCGTCAGCAGAAGGAAGCCGGCACGGCCTTGCTGGATGTCGGCGCCGGCACGACCAATCTTATCGTTTTCGAGGATGGAGAAGTCCAGCACGTGGCTGTCATACCGATCGGCGGCCAGCACATCACGAACGACCTGGCCATCGGCCTGCGCACCGACCTGGATATTGCCGAAGCCGTTAAAGTCCGGCACGCCAACCTGCGCGAGGGCGCCCACAAAACCGCCATCAGCGTTAAAATCGGCGATAAAACGCATCACTTCGACTTCGAGGAAATCGCCATGATCGCCGGAGCCCGGGTTGAGGAACTGCTGGAATACGTTAATAAGGAACTGCAAAAGATCAAGCGGGCTGGCAAGCTGCCCGGCGGCGTCGTGATTACCGGCGGCACTTCCAACCTGCCGGGCATCGACGAATTCGCCCGCGACAAACTGGAGCTGCCGGCCCGCATCGGCAAACTCCACAACATCGGCGGCCTTGTAGACACCGTCGAAGACCGTGGCTTTACCACGGTCGTCGGCCTGATGCTGCTTTATATGCTGCTCCTGCCGCAGCTCCCTCCCGTACACGGCCGGGGAGGCAAGAGCGGCCAGCAGGCCCGCGCCATTCTCGACGGAATGTTCCGCCGCTTCAAAAGCTAGAGCATTTTGATTATATATAATTTATATGCTATAATATGACTTTGGAGACAAGGCCCGAATGACAGACTTAGTACCCCTAGAATCACACGCTCTTCTAGACAGAGAAAGTGAATTTGAACCTTTGGTATTAGAGGATTTTTTCATTGGTAGGCCTTTGCCTGCTGCGTGGCGCTTCTTCAGTAATGATGGCTATAACTTCTCCCTTGGTTTAGTTAAGAATCTTCTTGCTGTTCATCCTGACGGGTCCGAAGAAGTAGAGACCATTTTTAGGGTTGCCCAGCTAGATATCGGAAAAACTCAACGACTTGGCGAAAAGACCTTGCTAGTTCCCGGGCTTATATATAGTGCAACCGATCTAGTGCCTTTTACGCATGGTTCAGATTGGTTTGCGACTTGGATTATTGCGAATGCCGAGGAGACCAAGTCCGAGGATGTGTTTTATGTGAAGGGATTATCCGAGACGAGTGATAGCCGCAGCGTCATCTTTGAAGCGGATGAAGCGTTTGCTATTCCGCCACTTCCCATAAGAGGAAGAGAGAGTTCCCTGGAAGAACAAAAACTGCGTACTAATTTATCTAGACTTGTTCGCAGCGACGAAATACAATGCCCAGAATGGCTAGTCAGATTAAGCCTTCAGAAGCTTGGTTAAGAGCGCACCGAACACAAAATTGCTTACGGTTGAACCACAAAGCACATAACGCGTGCAAAAAATTGATTGTAATATAGCCACGGCGCGTGCGGGCCAAAAACCGGCGAAATCTCCGGATAAATTTGTTGGACTTGGGGCGGTGGCTAGCGTATACTACCAGCATACAAATTGAGCTTTTTGTGAGGGAAATTCATGGCAGAAATAGTTGAACCGGCTATCGAGACATTCGCACTGATTAAGGTGATAGGTGTGGGCGGCGCCGGAGGCGCGGCCGTCAATCGTCT
>CAYLML010000016.1:0-9511 GCA_964384985.1 uncultured Candidatus Saccharibacteria bacterium
CGATAGTCGTCATTATTATCCATGGTGCCCCCCTTAGGTTGTTATCGTTTTATTACATATATAGTATGCGCCATCTTTTAGCCAGCGCAAGATAAAAATTTATGACATAAGCACTTTGACAAACAGCGGCGTTTTGTGCACAATCCAAGGCATGAAGGACACGCTATCCAGCCTGATACTGCCTGGCCTGTTTGTCCTCGCCTGGATTTTCGCGCTCACCAGCGCCAGCGCTCCCGGCGCCAGCGCCCACGACACCCAAGCCGTATCCGACCTGCGTTGGCTTGTATATTTTGCCGGCTACGTCCTGATTGTTTCGGCCGCCATGCATTCCGTGTTCGCCAAAAGTACTGCCCGTTCCATCGGCTGGAAGACCAACGGTTTCCAGTACGAGCTGGCTTCAGTCTCGCTCGGCTTGGGCATCGGCTGCTTCTACGCCATCAACCATAATCTGCAGGCCTTAACCGCCATCTCCATACCCATAATCGCGTTCCTGTTCCTTGCCGGACTCAACCACGTCCGCGAAATTATCCAGAAAAAGAATTACGCCCCCAATAACACTCTTATCCTGATCTGGGATTTCGGCATGTCGGTATCGTTGGCAGCCGTACTCCTGGCCGCGTCAAACTAGCGGCATTGATTCAAATCACATCTGCGGCGCAATCCGCGTCATAGCAGATGGCGGGCGCAGAGAACATAATTGGCCTTGCAATTATATAGGCCTGCGGGCAGCCGGTTGGCGGAGGTATGGATCATGGCAAGACAGGAAGAATTCAAAGTAAGCGGCGAAGATCTGCTTAAAAGGGTTAAGGAACTTATCGCACAGGGCAATGTACGGCGTATTACGATCAAGAGCAAAGAAGGGAAAAGCATCGTAGAAATTCCGCTCACCGTCGGCGTAGTTGGAGCGGTACTGGTGCCGCCGCTGGCGGCCGTAGGTACGATCGCGGCCCTCGTTACGGAGTGTACTATAGCTGTCGAGCGCGAAGCATAAACCATTAGGACAAAAGCCAATTCGCGCATGCTCTAGACCTTGTTAAATATTGCTTTTTGTGTTATGATTACACAAATGACGGGCAAATCACCGGCTGAACTTAGTAATGGAACGCCATACGGACCTCCACCCGAGGGAAGCGGCTTAAGCGGGGCGCTCGACGCTTTGGATGTCGGGCGTGCGGCGCTAGGACAAGAGTTTGATCGTCCTGATGACGAGTCAATCATTCGCGACGGTTCTGAGAGATTTATGAAAAAGCTCTACGGTAATGACCGCTACACGGAGCATAACCAACGCATGCTTGAAAAGCGCGAAGAATGGCTCGAGCAGGCCGGAGTGGCAAGGGATCCGGACCTTGATACATTGGACGCAACAACGATTTATGTGCATGACTTAGTGGACCATGGCATCTTGCACCCTGAGAAGACTGCGGAGAGGTTGGGACTTGGGCCGGCCGGAGCTGCGGAAATATATATAGAGGCCGTTGACGCATACATAAAGATGCTTGAAAAAGTAGAAGACAAGGATACGCTCAGGCGGGCATTTGGTTTCGCCATCGACGCATCGAAGTGGGAGCTGCCGGCACGTGTATGGCGATCCTGGGCGGAAAAACCGGTGCAAGAGCAGGTGGATAGCGGCCAAACCAGTCCGGAGGATGCTGACATTTGGCTAGCAAGCATCAATAAAACACCCGAACTGGACAACATTGACAACGCTTCGCTTGAACGCGTACTCAGGAATCCCGATCGCATATTGCCACACCTATCAATGGAAGATATCAACAAAAGCATACTCGACCACAACATTAGAGGGTTAGTCATCAAAAGCCTGGAGATGCTGGTTAACATACGGCACCCGGCGGCTGATAATCCGTCGGCTACGTACCGTGACTGCATTGAAGTTTTAAATTTCTTTGCGCCGGCACTTATGTGGACCGGCCACAAAGAGCTGGCAATCAACTTGCGCGATGTCGCCCTGCGCTGGTTTTATGACGATCCGGATGGAAGCGCCCTGAATCAAA
Source organism: uncultured Candidatus Saccharibacteria bacterium (assembly GCA_964384985.1). Classification (GTDB taxonomy): domain Bacteria; phylum Patescibacteriota; class Saccharimonadia; order Saccharimonadales; family UBA4665; genus CAYLML01. Next base: position 2,013 of record CAYLML010000016.1, read on the forward strand.
ACGCTGCAACCAAAGCATACTCTGAAGATATAGAGTCGAAAGTCTTCGGCTTGTTAGAGTCGGATTTTAGCGGCGTTGACTTGAAAACCGGAAAACGAATAAAAAGCCAGGGTTCGTTACGTAAAAAATATACTGAGCCCGAATACCGTCATATCAGGAAAGCGGCAGATGGACACGGCATTACCTTTGAAGTTCCTAATGACATGGCAGGCGAGGAAATGACTCGTTTCGCCGAAGAGTATGCCAGGAAACTGGCCGCCGACCCTCAAATCGGCGCCGGTCATCCGGTGGGTTCGGCGTTCGATAATATGCAGGGTGAACGTAAAAGGCCTAGCGGCTATGAAGCCATTCACATGACCTTTTATTATTACCCGACGTATCACTTCCCAATGGTTGGGCCGCTCGCCCACGCTGTGCCGGTTGAGATTCAAGTACTTACCCAAGAACAGCATGAAATGAAGCTGTATGGACCATACAGCGATATACCCTATAAAGCGCTCGGCACCTTCTGGAGCGAAGAAGAATACTCCCGCATACATCTGGCCAAGCGCGGCGCGGCCGAGAACGAACTGCCTCCCGGCACGACCATCCAGTCGCTTGTTGAAACCGTATCTATATCACCGGAGAAAATCCCCGATGTGTACAATGACTTGTTCCGGGTCGTAGAAAGACATGGCGCACGGGTACTGGTACCGATTGAACTTGCCGAAACCGCCCATGAACTGCCGGATGAATTTTTTAGCGACCGTGAGAGCGTAACGGTCATACCTCCCAATATCATCAGTGAAACCCAATTCCTGGAAGCCATCGACAGGCTGGGTAAAGGACTGGCTCAGCATCAAAGTATCCAGAATGCCTTAGAACTAGTCAGGGAGGCCGAAGCCGGTGAGATGAGAAATAACGGAACGACTCCTGTATTTGAAGGGCACATCCTTCCAACGGCTCTGACAGCTGCAATGATCTCCATCCAGAGTGGTAAGATTTGGGAGGGTGAGTTAAATGCGCTGGACGAACTATCGAACATCATCACCATAGCACTGCTACATGACTACGTTGAAAAACGCATGGAAAAAGCAAAAGGTGATATTAATCTTCAGATAGCAATACGTGAATCAACCCTGATAGAGGTTAAGCACCAGTTCGGGGCGACAATTAGCGATAGCGTCCGGGCTTTGAGCGTGCCGGTAGAAATAGAAGACGAAGTGGAGCGGCGCAACCAATATACGCTGAACATAGAAGCCGACCGATACGCTCCAATTATTAAAGCGCCCGACAGGAACCAAAACCTTATGACTGACATCATAAAGTTCATCTCCGGAGAAATCGATCTTACTACGCCAGAAGGACAAAAAGAGCTAAAAAGGATAGTAAAATATTGGGCTAAGAATGACCGGCACATGCACCGGACGTTAACGTCCGAAGTGCCGGACGAATACGCGAGGATGTACGCCTACACCCGGAATCTGGCAATACACGCCGGCTTGCTCGACCGGTAAGTTAGCCCTGGGCGGTTTACTATTTTGAAGTATTCAGCGGCGAAACGGCCAAGATAATATTCCGGTTCGGATCATACAAAATCGCGGTTTGCGCCTTCGGGTAAATTAGCACCTTATCGCCATTGCGCGCCAGCTTAAAGAACACCTGGTCCGGCAATTTGTGGAAGTCGCTAACGGTAGCGACCGTCGGAGTTTCGTGAGCAGGCAAAATCATCAGCCGTGACACTTTCCGTACCAAAACCTGCGCTGCAGTGCGGCTGGAAGCTGCTGAACCCTTGATGATTCTCTGATCATTACGGCGCTGCATATACAATACGCAGCTGACAGTAACGGCCAGAACAAGAAGAACTATAAGCAGCATGAAGGCCCAGCGTCCGGAGGCTCTGCGCGTTGTCTTGGGCCTGGCAGAGACTTTAACAGGAATCTTAGTATGGCTGACGTCCGGATTCATCGGCCTATCCTTGCCAATGTTACGTCAATCCTATTGGAAGAAGGAGTGCTACCAAGCCGAGAGTCTGAGCTGGAACACACGGTATAAAATACCTGGCTGGTCGTCGCGGGCGAATCAAGGAAGGTGCCTGAAGTGTTCTGGATATCCGTTGAATTTGTTAAAAAGGCGCTGAACGTATCGCCAACTTGCGTACTCCCGGAACAGTTGGCTGCCGAGCCAATGTTCCTGACTATCCTGACGGCGGTATCAGTATCGGTGGAACCGCCACCGGTAAACCTGGCATGCACACTTACTAAAATAGGCTGGGTAGTTGCCCTCGGCGTAATGCTGGGTTTGGTCGCGTCATTAAATAGTTCGGTGGTGTCGTTATCGGCAATCGCAGCTGGGTTTGCATCCGTAAAAGACGCCCCGTCGCCGGTTGTGTCACCGCACTGGAGTACTCCGGAGGCATTGGTTGATAAGTTTCGGCAACTGGTTATGCCGGAGAAGGTAACCGATCCGGAGAACGTCAGGCCGCCGTTGAACGTTAAGGCTGTCGAGGTCGTGGCACCGCGGCCGGTGACACTGGCGAGGGTGTCCGCCTCATTAGTCGTCACGGTTAGCGTCGAGCCGGCCGCCGTAATGCTGGTAATACCCGACCCTGTAATTGTTAAGCTGCCTCCCAGCGATACCAAGCCGCTGCCACTGTTGCCGGAAAGACTAAGGCCGCTGTTAGCCAGATTCGCGTTGGTAATCCCGGCTGCTCCTGATAAATTCGCGTTAGTAAGGCCGGAGATAGTATTGCTGCCGGCAGCAATAACCTTGTTAAGCAAGGTATCGGTACTTGAACGGCCCACCAACGTGTCGCTGGCCGCGGGCAAGCTAAAAGTCGTCCCGTCAGTACCCGTGAAGGCAATTGAATTGCTAACTCCGAATACTTTGCCTGAGGCTATCGACAAAGTATTGCCACTGTTGGCGGTAATAGTCAGTCCGTTTACAGTCGTGAAGCCGGGGGTCGACGAGATTCCGAGTGTCAGGGCGGAGCCGCCCAGCGAAACCGCGCCGCCGCCAGTCAGCGGCCCCGACGTGTTAACTGTGACCGCTGAATTCTGCAAGTTGGCGTTTGTGATCCCGGCCGAACCCGAGAAGTTGCTGTTCGTAAGCCCGATTACATTCAACGCGCCCCCTGAAACAGATAAGCCGCTACCTGTAAGATCGGTAATACTATCGCTGTTAAGCCGCAACGTTCCCGCCGTTATGTCGTTGCTCAGGGATGACAGCGTAAGGGCCGTGCCGGTGCTGGCACCACGTCCGGTAACACTGGCCAGCGTGTCGGATTCAGCAGCAAGATAACCGGCGTTATTTGTGAACTGTGCTACGCCGGCAGAACTGAAGTTGACTACTGTCAAACCTGATACCGGCGCCGTACTGACAGCGGTAAGCCGGCCTTTGGAATCCGTTGTCAGTATAGGTATGGACCCGCCCGAACCATACGTTCCGGCAGTACCGACGCTTTGCAAGGTCAGAACGCCGCCGCTAGTAATAGACGCGTCGCCACTCACTGAATGGGTGCTCCATGACGACCCATTGCCAATCAATAGGTTGCCCGCGCTTGGGGTAGTAAGACCCAGCGCGTTGCCGTTAATCTTAACGACCTGCGTTGCGCCTTGCAGTCCGCTGGCATCGCCCGACAACGAACCGGAAAAATTGGCCGCAGTAATAGCCAAGTTGGAGCTGGTAGCGGTGGCAGCGTTGCCGGCTATATCGATACCATAGATACCGCTGGTCAGCTTGGTGGAATAATCGCCCGACGACAAGGCGCCTATAGCAATTGAGTTTAACGGCAAGCTTAGCGATCCCGAAAGAATAGTAAGGCCACCGCCGAACGTCACGAGGCTGTTGGTGGAAGCGCCACGGCCGGTAACGCTGGCCAGCGTGTCAGTTTCGGCAGTCAGGCCGCTGGCATTCATCCAGGCGGGTATGCCGCCAGCTATAGTCAATACCTGGCCATCGGAGCCTGCTCCCAAACGAGCGGGAGCGTTAGTGATATCACGGATAAATATGTCGCCCGCCGTGGTGGTTACATCTGTTACGGACGTACCATTTAGGCCGCTGGCGCCATTCGTGCCATTTAGGCCATCGATGCCATTTGTCCCATCAATGCCATTGATTCCGTTTGTGCCGGCGACACCGGGTGGGCCGGTAGCCCCATTGGCTCCGTCAGCTCCGTTTTGACCATCCGTGCCATTGAGGCCCGTAGCTCCAGTGGCGCCGGGCACACCAGGCTGGCCGTTGAGGCCGTTCAGCCCCGCCGGGCCGTTCAGTCCGTTAATGCCCGGCTGGCCGGTAGTGCCCGCAGGACCCGCCCCGGATGCAACCGCCGCCGGGGCCTGCACGATCTTATCGTATTGCTGGCCGTCAGCAGCCTTTATGACTAATAGCGACATGGCCGCCACCGGTTTCGTAATAGAGGCGGCCAGCGAAACATTTTGGGTAGTATCCACCGGCACGGCGTCAGCCCCGAATATGCCGGCGAAGGTCGCGCCCTGATCAAAAAGCGCGGACTGATTGCCGGCGTTATAGCGGTAATAATAACCGAAAAAATCCGACATTTGCCTCGGATAAAACCTGAACAGAGCAGCGACTACTATAACTGCCAGCACGAAACACACCAGCGCAGCGCCGGCAAACACTGACACCCTGCGCCGCAGGCTCTGCAAAGCGGATACGGCGTACACTACTTCCTGCTGTATTTGCACGCCGACCAGGGCGGCTTCCTCTGAAAGACTCGGGTCTTTATTGGACGCGATGCGCTCTATAGTCTCTTCAGCGAACAGGTAATGTCCATGGCTGGCCGGAGCCTCCTTGGCAGGCCGCAATATTTCCTGACGCACAAGCGTACTAACGTCGGCTTCGGAGATTCCAAGCCGTTTCGCTGCCTCCCCGGATGAAATATAAGCCATCAGCCCGACTCTTGGAGCAGATCCTGTATCTTCTCCAGGACGTAATCAAGCTCCACGTCACTTTTCACAAAATAATAGGTAGGTACATCCTTGGTTACGCGCATAACTATCTTATCGCTGGCTTCCATATTGGTGAGCAAGATAACTTTCGCCGTTTTACCGTATTTATCCTTGCGAAGCTCCTCCAAAACGGATAAACCGTCCATTTTTGGCATCCTGACATCGAGCACGATCAAATCAGGCTTATTTTTCAGGGCCAGCTGCAGTCCCGCTTGGCCGTCACCGGCGTGCAGCACCTCGCACGTGCGGCTCAGTTTGTCGCGCAGCAAACGTACATACGCCAGCTCATCTTCAACGATTAGCACTTTTTTCATGTTGTCCTACCTTTCTTAGTTGGTAAGGTTATGGTAAAGGCCGAGCCTTTTCCTTCGTGACTCTGCACGCTGATGCTGCCGCCCCATTCTTCGACATATGACTTCACCACATAAAGGCCCAGCCCCGAGCCGTCCGGGTTTTGCAAGGCAGCCCTCTCGGAGCGGAAAAACTTGGTGAAGAGCCTCTTTTGGTCTTCTTCGGATATGCCCATACCGGTATCGACAATCCGTAAAACGATACTGCGGCCCTGCCGATCGACATGGACAGTGACCGTGCCTCCGGGCAGGGTATACTCCAAGGCGTTAATTACCAGGTTTTGGACTACTTCATGCAGGCGCATCTGGTCTATATGAATAGCCGGGATTCTGGCGCGGGCAATTTTTAGATCGAGGTCTATATTCTTATTCGTAGCGGCCGGGGCTATCTCGTCTACAATGCCGCGCACCAGCTGCACGGCATCGGTGTTTTGCGGCTCGTTTTTGACCCGCCTTTGGTCAATCCGGGAAACTGACAGCAGCTCACGAACTACTTGAAGCACCCGTTCGTTGCTCTTGTGTATTTCATTAAGATAGCTCTGGTTGGTTTTGGACAGCACATCCGTTCCTTCCTCCCGCATGGCTTCCAGATACCACTTAGTCAAGCCCAGAGGGGTCCGGAGCTGGTGGGAGGCAATGGAAACAAACTCGGTTTTGGCCTTGTCGATTTCCTGTTCCTTGGAAATGTCCCGGAAAACTTCTATGGCACCGATGATTTTTCCCTTGAGACGTATGGGCGTGGTCGTGAGGCCAACCGGAAACTTGCCCTTGGTTTTATGTACAAAATAATTGTCCCCGGATGATGGGCCAATCACGGCCGCGCTGTTCAGTACGGTTAGGATGGGACGTTTAGCGGCCGGGATACGCCGTCCTTCGCTATCCAGCAAGGGCAGTTTAGTGAGTCGGGCTCCTTTGAGCTCAGACGATTTTTGGCCCAGCAATTTTTCGGCCGCCTTATTGACCATCATGATTTTGCCTTTGGCGTCGACAGCTATCAGCCCCTCGCCAATACTCTCTAAAATCGCTTGGTCGGCGATCCTCTCCAGGTTGGTCTCATTCTTGGCCGCTTGCAAATCATTCATGGCGTCCAGCAGCTTCATCCTGGTACGCTCCTGTCGCTTCGTGAGAGCTTCAAGCCTCTTATTGCGGATGCTCAGCGTGTCTTCGGCATTTTTTCGCTTGGTAATGTCTTCGGAAAATATCAGCACGCCTTCTGGTACCGGCTCCATGCGCAGCTCAAACCAGCCCTTGCTGCCATTTGGAAAAGTGAATTCATTTTCCATACGCAGCAGCTTGCGGGTCCTTATACAGCGCTTCAGATACCGGAACATTTCGGTATCTTCAATACCGGGGTAAGCTTCAATCATGGTCCGATCCAAGAGCTGCTCCTTGGTCTTCTGTCCCTGTCGGGCTGCCGCAGGATTGACGTATAAATATCGAAAGTCGGGCGATACTATCTGACAGCCTTCAATCATGTGGTCCAGCGTGCGCCCCAGCTGCTCCTGTGTCTCCTTATGTCGCAAGGCGGTTTCGTTTTCGAGCTGCTTCGTAATGTCTTCTATCACGCCGTCGAAGTACACTTCGCCCCCGGGTCCTTTGGACATAGTGGCGGTTACCGAGCCGACAATCCGCTTGCCGGTCAGTGTCCGCAAGTCCAGCCGCCTGTTTTTGACGGAGCCGTGTTTCAGAATCTCGTCCGCGAACGCTTTCCTGTCTTTGGAGTTCTCGTAGAGATCGCTGACGTTGTGTTGCAATAACTCGGCTTTGTTCTTGGCTCCGAATATCTTCATCATCGCCGGGTTGACTGCCAAGAAAGAGCCTTTAGGCCCGGGAGTATTGCGGTAGACGCCTACAGGCAAATTATTTACCAGGGCCTGGTAGTGGCTATCCGATATTATGCCGTCTGCCAAGCCGCCAAGGTCATTGCTTCGTGTCCGTGTATCCCGAGCGTTTTTTGTAATAATTTTCATCGCCCTCTTTCATTGTTCGGGCTGATTGTCGCACGGGCAACGAGCCAGTTGCAATGATCGTGGTCATGGTAATAACGGGGATCGAGCATCTGCCGCACTGTCCTAAATCCGCAGGCCTTCGCAGAAACACGCCCAGGCTTGCTCTATATGGCAAATATGCGTGATTATACTCACTTTTGGGCCCTATTTAACGTCTATTTAATAATTGCGTTCTATATTTGTTATAGAAG
>CAYLML010000017.1:0-9496 GCA_964384985.1 uncultured Candidatus Saccharibacteria bacterium
CAAGGACAGCGACTTCAAGCGTAAAGACGTGACCACGCAGGCTATTCATAACGAACTCATCAAAGACAAGCGCTTCGTGCTGATAGGGCGGGGCATTTACGCCCTCAAGGAGTGGGGCTACGAGAAGGGCACTGTCGCCGACATCATCACCGAAGTCCTCAAAGAGGCCAACGAGCCGCTGCACCGCGACGAGATCGTCAAGCGCGTCCTCAAGAGCCGCTTCGTCAAAGAAACCACCATCCTACTGAATCTTCAGGGCAAGCCGCAGTTCAAGCGCGTCGCCAAAGCCACCTACGCCCTCGCCGAGTAATAACGCCGTATTAGCGGGGCATTACCACTATGAGCCGTAACACAGAAGGACCGATCTTATTCGACGGCGAACTCGATCCGGACATAGACATTCTTAAATTATGGAGGGATGGCGTGCCTTACGGGGATGCATCGCCCATGTCTGGCATGCGCCGGGCGGGAGCGTTATTGATACGCGACCACCCGAGGGCCCATTTCACCGATGTTGGCGTTACCAGCCAAGAAGAGCTGCGGGCCATGCTTATAAACGCTGAACGCCATTTTAAGCAGCTGCGGAAATTCGGCATGAGAATTGTGAGCTATCGGACTGTCATAAACCCGGATGTTGCTTGGGCAGAAGATGATTTTCAGCGGGAAAGTCACACTGATACCGTTGCTTATAGCGCTTCTGTCTTTGTGCCAAATCTGGAGTCGCTCAGAGACCAAAATACGAATCAGCCGCTCCAGGCAGTACGTCGATCCAGCGTTGAGGCATTGGCTCTGGAGCCCTTGAAGCGATATGTTGACTGGGGGATGTCAAACAAAGAGCCGCTGCTCCTGGACGACATATTCACGCCATTTCAATTTGGATGGCAGTCGTCCACGGGAGTCGTTGGCTTACATGACCCGGGACCTCAAATGTCTCTCATTGATCATGCCCTACAAAGGCTTGAGAACGATCTATCCTTATTCGAAGGCGTGGGACATTAATCTATCGGTTTTTGCGCCCTTAAACAAAATACGAACAATTATGGCAGGGTTTGGCTTAGGCAAATAGTACGAACGCTGCAGCCATTTAACGGGCAGGCGCCCAGGTAGAGCAGGCCAGCGAATTAACAAGGCAAAATCAAAAGGCCGGGCAAAAAAATGAGGGCTGGGAGCGGCGGCAGAGCATCAAACCAAGTCATAGACATGATGTCGCACAATGTAGATTTTACGACTTAAATATAGGTAACAAAGATGAGTACTGATACCCCTGCTGCAGGGGAGTTATTGGGGCATTGCTGCTTTTTTGCGGTTAAAGTCTGGAAGCTAACCTACTACGCATGCACTAGTGCGTACATCGTATATACCGTGCTCTTGGTGCATATACTGACGCTTAGTAAGCCCTAGTGGTCGGTCGTGATTTACAACACTATTTGACTTTTCCACAGTTGTGTCGTGAAACTATTACTTTTGCGTGGGTCTGTCAGATTATTTCCTCCCCTTGCCCTTCACGCTCCTCTATTACAATTATTTGACTTTTGCACTTCCCTATATTTTTGTATAGTTTTTTGCGACGTCTGGTTATGCAAGTATACTGAACAAATTACGAACTAGCGGGGCAGCAGAACAGGGGTTACTTATAATATGCCCGGCCGTCTACCCGGACATCGATGTATTGTGACGGGGTTATGTGCTGGCTCTGCAGTTTCGACTGGGTGGCCAGGAATGTCCCTGCCTGCTGGCGCGAATCGTTATTTTCCAGGTTGAATTTTACGATGTATGGCAGGCCGGCTAAGTGGACATCCAGCTCGCTGGTACCTCCCGGCAATGTCATCGAGGCGATACCTATATGACGGGCCGCCAGCTCGGCTGCCACTGTCTGCATGAAGCTGACGTCGTTGGCGGGCAAAACCTGGCGGTTCAATGCCACGTCAAGACCACTCTGATCCGTTACAAGCGGAAGCGACGCCTGGCTTGCCGCCGGCAGGCTGGCGGCATGCAAGAGTGCCTTGCCACTGGTATCAATCACAAACGAACCGTCCTTGCTGCTAAGAATAAGCGCCGGCTGGGCAGCCTGCACGTATACCGTCGGACGTTTGCTTACCAGCGGCAGCGTGACACTGGCGCTGGAAAGCTCGGGAAATTGCCGTAACAGCTGGCGGCTTATATCGTCGGTATTAATGGTGATCTTATTGCGGTTCCAAATTGAACCGGCCAGTATTCGGTCGGCAGCCTGTTGGTACACCGTACTATCCTGCAAGAACGAGCTGCTACTGCCGAGCGACACGATCCTGGCATTGTCAGATACGCTTAGTACATTGGCCACGGATATAATGAGCGCAACGAGCAGGACGATCAGACCAAAGCGCTGCAGCAGGAACTGTACGAAATTCTTGCCAGCAGGCCTGGGGGCGGCACCACCGCCGGCCTCACGTGAGAGCTGGCGGCCGATGTTGGGCTCTTGCTCCGCACGGCGCGACCGGTACGCAAAAGGCCGTGCATTTTGCGGCGAATCCGGGGTCTGGCGGCGCTGCCGCCGGCCGGTAGACACGCCTGCAGTACTAGTCTTGCGACGAAGCCGCATCGGCCTGCTCCAGGATTAGCTTGGCAATGGTCTTAGCGGCATCGGGCCGGGCAAATGCCCTTAGTTTAGCACCCAGAGCAGTTAATTCTTTAGGGTCATGCAGCAGCTCGGATACCTGTTTGGCCAGCCTGTTAGGATCGTCCACAAGATCGCTTTCATTCAGCACCACCGCCGCGCCCTGCTCTGCTAGGTACTGGGCGTTCTTGAGCTGGTGGCCGGCCACTAAGAATGCGCTGGGCACTACGACGCAGGCTTTGCCCTGCACGGCGAACTCAGCCAGGTTAGTCGCCCCTGCCCTGGTTATTACGAGGTCGGCCGCGCCGCTGTAGTGGTACACGTCCGGGATGAAACCCAGTATACGTACCCTTCCCTGCTCTGCGGCGGATAGCCGCTGGCCGTAGAGCGCCTGCATCTCGTCCTGGTTGGCGCGGCCGACCACATGCACGGCCCATACATCCCTGAACTCGCCTAACAGATGCGGCAAGGCGTCGGCTACTGCGTAATTAACCCGCTGCGAACCCAGACCGCCACCGATAATAAACAGTAACTTCGCATTTTGCGGTATGTCGAGCTCCTTGCGGTAGCTCTTTTTCAGCGCCGGAGTGACCGGCTTGAACTCCCGTTTGAGCGGTATGCCGGTCGTGATCGTTTTTTTTGCCTTATAGGGATATATGTTCGCCGGCAAGGCTACAAGATGCAGGAGCGCCCAAGGTGCGATAATCCGGTTCGCCAGGCTTGGCACGGGGTCGGAGTCATGCGTCATATATGGCACTCCCCGCAAGGCTCCCCCCAGCGATACCGGTACGCTTACGAACCCGCCGCGGCTGAAGATGATATCCGGCCGCAGCCTTCCTATTAAGCGCCAGCTCTGTACAAGTCCAATCAGGACATAAAAGGCATCCCTGATGTTCTTCAGCATTGTTGGGATATCCAGCAATTGGCGGAAGCCTTCACCGTGATAGCGGCGGAACTTGCCGGCAAACACCGTGTATACCTCATCGATATTCGGGTCGTCTCGCGGAATATCTCCCAGGCTATCGCCGCGCTGACCGATGTAAATAATCCGTATATCCGGACTTCGGCGCTTCAGTTCTGCGGCCACTGCCAGTATGGGAGTAATATGGCCGCCGGAACCTCCGCCCGTCATCACCACGCTGCGGCTGGCACGGCTCATGAATACGTGGCCCTGCGCAGGCTTTCACTGCGGAATCCTTGTCTCTCCTGCCCGCGCCTTCCTCCGCCCTCACTCATCCGGGGAACGCTATAGGCGGTGTATTGTGAAATCTGGAATACCAAGCCGACGGCAGCCGCTATAAAGACGACGCTGGTGCCGCCGTAACTGATAAACGGCAGTGTTATGCCCTTCAGCGGCAAAAGGCCGATCATAGCCCCGATATTAATTAATGCCTGGGTGCTCAGCCAGGCCATAACGCCCACCACCACCAACCGGCTGAAATCATCGGTCGAACGCTCCACGATATAGCGCAAACGGGCGAAAAACGCCACGAATACCGACAACAGGATAATACTGCCGATAAAACCGAACTTTTCGGCGTAGATAGCGAAGATAGAGTCATTGGCCGCCTCCGGCAGATAGCCATAAGCCTGGACGCTGCTCCCCAGACCCAAACCGATCATACCGCCCGAACCGACGGCGATCAGCGCCTGGCACGCCTGGTAGCCGCTGCTCTGGCAATTAGACTGGGGATGTAAAAAGGTTGCCAGACGTTCGCGGCGGTACGGTGTTGATGAAATGGCCAGTACCAGCACCAAGCCGATGATGCCGCCAATCATAAAGATACGCTTAAGTGGCAACCCCGCAACGTACGACATAATGCCGATAACCGCTATGATGACACCAGTTGAACCTAGGTCGCTCTGTTTGCCGGCAACGACTATGGCTATCACGCCCAAGGTAATAGCAAGCGGCTTGAGCGTCTCCTGTGTACGTCCGATCGTCCCCTGGCGTATCCGTTCAGCCAGAAAGCCGGCTAACCAGATCAGGATGGCGAATTTTACCAGCTCCACGGACTGGAATGAAAAGCTGCCTAAGCGTACCCACCGATGGGCCGGATACGCTGGAAAAACTGGCAAGACCATAGCCAGCAGCGTCGCTGCGCCCGCTGCAACAAGCAAAGGCTTGTACGAACGGCGCCACCAATCCAGAGGAACCTGGGAAGTAATAATAAAAGCGACGGCGCTCAAGCCGATCGCGATGAGCTGCTTGCCGACATAGTAACTGCTGCTGACATGGTTGGCGGCGCTGAGGGCCGGACTGATGGCGTATACCACGATCAAACCAATGGCGAGCAGCGTAATACACAGCATAAGCAACCAGTAGTCCGGGCGGTGCTTGCGTCCAAGGTTTAAGGCCGAAAAGCGGTCTGGTGAGCGGCGCCTGTCAGCTTGCGGCCGCATGTCACCCCCGGTTTCCCATCAGGAAGACGATGAGACCGAGTACTGCCGCCACCTGACCGAGGATCCAGAAACGCATGGTAACCTTCGTTTCCGGCCAGCCGATCGCTTCAAAATGGTGATGGATCGGCGAGGATAAAAATACCTTTTTGCCGTGCCGCAGCTTGCGCGACGTGCGGTTGATGATAACCGAGCCGGTCTCTACCACGTAAACCGCGCCGATAATCGGCAGTACATAGACCGTATCTGTCTGGAGCGCGATAATGCCAAGCGCCGTGCCAAGCGCGAAAGCCCCAACATCCCCCATAAAAAACCGCGCCGGATAAATGTTGAACCAGGTATAACTGAGCAGCGACCCGACCACCGTAAGGCAGAAGCCGGCCAGTATAAGCTTATGCTCGACCACGGCGATAATCGCGTAAGTCGTAAACGAAGAGGTCAGCAGGCCACCGGCTAAACCGTCAAGGCCATCGCTGAAATTCACCGAAATAGCCGTGGCGATTACCACAAGCCAGAATAGCGGAATAATAAAAACACCTATATGCCACTGATGCAGCCACGGCAGATACATCGAATGGACGCCAAGTTTGGCGTAAAACCACCAGCCGCCGGCCAGCAGGATGATGCTGTACAGGCTGAACTTCAGGCGGGCGCTCATTCCGGCTACTTTGCCGCCGATACCCCGGATATTCATAGCATCATCCACCAGCCCGATCACTGCCGCGGCCAGAAGCCCCGCCAGTGGCAGCCAGGTCTGGCCGCGACTCAAATTGAAAAACAGCGTCACGATAGTGATAGCCAGTACGAAAATCAGGCCCGCCATGGTCGGTATATTGCGCTTGTGCTTTTCAGCGTGCAGCTTAGCGTAGACAGTAGCTTTGCCGCCGGACCAGGCGTCGGTCCGCTGGCGTTTCCACCACTCCTGCCTATAGGCCACGTACGTGTACAGAGGCGTGATGGCCATACTGAGCGCGAACCCGGCAAAACCGAGCGCCAGGATGCGGATCAGGTTGTGGGTAGTAATAGCTATGTGTAATGTATTCATAGTTCAGCTTTTTGTTTTATTATAGCATTCCTGTCTTACTATATCATGCCTACTGTGATTTTGGTGTTACGTATGAACTATCTATTAGCATATGTGCCAAATCGGCAAATACCGGCTGGCCACCGTACGAACCGGCGTAGCCCGCGACGTCCGGCTCGATGTTATAAACCACGATAACGTATTGGACCTTGTCTCCGCCGACGAAGCCTACATAAGTACCGTTAAACCTGTTATCGTAGTACGCGCCGCCGGTAGCCGCTATCTGGGCGGTGCCGGTCTTGCCGCCGACTATGTAATCCGGGCTAAAGTTCAGGTATGGAAAACCGGCATGCAGGTGCTGCTGTACGACATTCTCCATAAGCGGCTGCAGTTCCTGGCTCACCTTAGGCGACACGACATCTTTTTTGAGCACTTTGGGCTTCGTAGTAGTAGCCTTGCCGTCCGGACTGATTGTCTGGTCAACCAAGTACGGCTGATAGTAGGTTCCGCCGTTTAAAACGCTTGAATCGGCGGCGGCCATTTGCAGCGCGGTAATCTGCAGACCTTGGCCGAACGAAGTTTCGGCGTATGTCAGGTTAATGCCAGCGCCGTTATCCTTGGGCTTGGGAATGGGGATGGATGCCTCGTAACCTTGCTCTACGCCGGTAGGCTGTCCGAGCCTATAGTGGTTGGCCATGTAGTCGTACCATGCGTTGCGGGCCTTGGCATTAATTTGCCCTCCGCCCATTTGCATGAGCATCCAGGTGGCGCCGGTGTTAAGCGATAGGTTCAAGATGCTGGCTATATCTTGCTGGCGCGGTCCGCCGTCTTCTTCAATGTCGGTAATATTAAACCCATCCACAATCCAATGGGCAGGGTCATAAAATGTTGTATTCGGCTGGATAACCCCTTGGTCTAGGGCGGCCGCAGTCGTCAAAACTTTCATGGTCGAGCCCGGCTCGATAGGGTTTGCCACGGCCGCGTTCTGGTACAGCGTCGGGTTGCCACTGGCCGCCTGATAATTGCCCGGGTCATAGCTGGGATAGTTGGCCATGGCTTTGATTTGCCCCGTATTAGGATCCATGATAACGGCGCTCAAACCCTTGGACTTGGTTTTTTGGTATTCCTGCTGCAATATCTTCTCCATCTGGGCCTGCATGGATAAATCAAGTGTCAGGACAACGTTGTCGCCGTTCTTTGGCGGCGTGTCGGTATTGTCCTTGCTGGCGGCCAGTGGCACCCCGCTGGCATCGGTAATCGCCTTGAGCTGGCCCGGCTTCCCTGCCAGTTCCTGGTTCAGCGCCTGTTCAATGCCATATCTGCCGATCCCGTCGTTGTTAACGAATCCCAGCGTCTGTGCGGCTAGGCCGTTCTGCGGATACGTCCGGTAATCCTGGGCCTGCGCGCCTACGCCGGGAAGTTTAAGGGCCGTGATCTTGGCCTGCTGCGTATTTGTTAATTTTTTGGCCAGGATCACGTAGCGCGTGCTCTTTGTCTGCATAAGCTTGGTGTAATCCGCCGGATCGCCGCCTATAACACCTGCTATTTTGTCCGCCGCCTGATCGGCTTTTTTTACCAGCGTCGGGTCGGCGTAGAGAACGTAGAGCTGCTCGTTCAGCACTATAGGCAGCACCGAATCACCGTCATGGGCTTCGATAATACCCCGGGTAGCCGGAATTTCATACTGTTTGAGCTGGTCATTCAGTGCCGCCGTCTTGTAATAGTTATAATGCAGGACCTGCACATAGAACAGCCGCAGGCCGAAAATACCAATAATCAATAATAGCAGCCCGTACAGTATACGGATACGGGTAACAGCTTGGACGACTTGGTCGGAACCATTGCACTCTTATTATAAAGCGTTACGCCCCCTCGGTGAAATCAGGCGGCCGTGAACGCAGTTCTAGTTCCGGACGGTCGCCGTAGGCGCAACCGACACCATGTTCTTGGCGACGCTGCTGTCGCTGACACGGCTAAGGGATTGCAGACGGGCGGAAGATACTTCCAGGTCGTCATGCTGGCTCTTGAGTTTTGCCTGTTCCTGCTGCAAGGCGTTGATCTGGTAGCCATAGGCGTTGGTCTTAGTAACCTGGGTCAGGTATAGCAAGCCGAGCAGACAGGCCAGCACGATCAGGATAATAGTATTGCTGACCGGGCCTAGTGTCCGGGCCTGTACTTTGAAACGCACCGAGTTCTGGTTGCGGGCCTGATACCGTGTACGGTTCATGGCCAGCGAGCTTGAATATGTCATATGTATCTCTATGTTTTTATGTTTGTTTTGTCTGGGCCCGACCCCCGTGAACGGGGGCCGGCGCTCTTTGTTTTGGCCTAAAGAACCTTTACGGGGATCTTGTAGGCGCGGGAGCTACCTTTTACCTGAATTGGCATTGGTGTTCCCTTTCTTTTTTATTTTCACTGCGGCTCGCAGCTTTGCGCTGCGTGCTCGCGGATTAAAGACGATTTCGGACGGGGCTGCGCTAACGGGATTTTTAGTAAGCAGCAGGAGCTCGGCATCGTACCGGTCGCCGGCGGCTTCATTGAACGCCCGCTTGACCAGCCGGTCTTCCAGGCTATGGAAGCTGATGACGACGATACGTCCGCCAGGCGTCAGGAGGTCCAGCCATAACGGTAGACCCTGCTCCAACTGGCCCAGCTCATCATTGACGGCGATACGTAGAGCCTGGAAGGTCCGCGTCGCCGGATGAACCCGGCTGCGACCCGGCCATGCCCGCGCGGCTATTGCCGCCAGCTCGCCGGTCGTGGTGAGCGGCCTGGCCTGCACAATTTCTTGTGCAATCCTTCCAGCTTTCGGTTCTTCACCGTAAGTCCGCAGTATTGCCCGTAAATCCGCTTCACTATATGTGTTCAATATAGTTGCGGCGGTCAGTTCCTGCGACTGGTCCATGCGCATGTCGAGCGGGCCATCAGTACTGATGGAAAACCCGCGCGTGCCCTCGTTAAGGTGCGGTGACGATACGCCCAAATCCGCCAAAATAAGATCGAATTGCCGCCCTTCGGCGATCAATTCCCGGCTGGCAGCCAGGAAATCCTGCTGCCGCACGCCGGCTCCCGGAAACGCTTGCCCGAGTACCTTAACCGCGTTTGGATCGCGGTCAATAAGCACTGTGAGGCTTGGGTCCCCGGTTCGCTCCAGCACAGCCCGCGCGTGGCCGCCGTATCCGGCCGTCAGATCGAGGTATGATTCCCCTGCCTTCGGATCCAAATACCGCAGAACTTCCGCGAGTAGTACCGGCTCGTGCCGTGTGTTTGTATTTTGTTGTTTGTTTTGGTGCATCTTGTCTTGTTTTTGTTTTTGCAAGGCCACCTAATCGGCAATCAACTTTTTGTTTTTTTTGGAGTTTTTGTTTTTGTGGGGCTCAGCGAATTGTACGAGTACGGTTCGCCAAGCCAAGTTTGAGAGACTTATGTGTGAGGTGGAGTTTTGGGAGGTGTTTTTAGAGAAGGTACGAGATTTTTTA
>CAYLML010000018.1:0-9454 GCA_964384985.1 uncultured Candidatus Saccharibacteria bacterium
CGCAGGCTTCAATCGTATAATGCCCGGAATTATGCACCCGCGGCGCGATCTCGTTCACCAGGATCTTATTATCATCTGTCAAAAACATCTCTATACCGAATACGCCGGCGCCTTCCAGATGTTTGGCGACGTCTTTGGCGAAAGCTTCAGCTTGTTCTGCTACGCCTGCAGCGATGTCAGCCGGAGTGAACGTTTGCACGCAAATGTTGCGTTCATGAAACGTTTCCGTCACAGGATAGGTTGCGATATTGCCCCTCGTGTCCCGCGCGACCATTATTGCCAGCTCTTTTTTAAAAGGTACGAACTTTTCAGCATACAGCCGCTCGCCAAGTGCTTTTAGGGCGGGTTCGATGTCTTTGGGCGTGCTAATTAAGGCGTTGCCGCGGCCATCGTAGGCGCCAAGCCGTGTTTTGAGCAGCATCTTGCCGCCGAAGCCTCGCAGCGCGGTTTCGGCCGAAGCCGTATCTGTAATTTCCACGAAATCCGCTACCGGAATACCGGCGTTTTTCAAGAAGATCTTTTGTTTGTATTTATCCTGGATCATTTGTACGGTGCCGGGCGCCGGATTGACGGGCTTGCCGTTTTTGGAGATTTCATCAAGAAGACGGGCGTCCAGATGTTCGATTTCGACGGTCAGGTAATCGGATTTTTCGGCCAGCAGATGGAGTGCTTTCTCATCATATAAATCACCGACGATCTGCTCGGCACCTACCTGGGCCGCCGGACAGTTCGGACCCGGATCGACCACCACAACCTTAAAACCGAGCGGCCGCGCGGCTTCGGTCAGCATCCGCCCCAGCTGGCCGCCGCCAACGATACCGATCGTCCCTGTTTGGCTCATACAGTCACTATACCGTACAATAAAGGTAATGGATATACCGTCCCTCTCGACGACCGATTTTTCGTTTCCCGGTCAGACCGGCATATATCACGGCAAAGTGCGCGATGTTTACAGTATCGGCGACAACGTCCTAGTGTCAGTGGCGACCGACCGCATTTCGGCGTTCGACAAAGTGCTGCCCCGGGCTATTCCGTATAAAGGCCAGGTCCTGAATCAGCTGGCGGCGTATTTTCTGGAGAAAACCGCCGACGTCGTGCCGAATTGGCTGCAGGCAGTGCCCGACCCCAACGCCAGTATCGGACTGAAGGCCGAGCCGTTCAAGGTAGAAGTAGTGGTCCGCTCCGTGCTTGTTGGCCACGCTTGGCGCGAATACCATGACGGCCGGCGTGAACTCTGCGGCATTCAGATGCCTGAAGGCCTCAAAGAATACGACGGCTTTCCGGAGCCGATCATTACCCCGACCACCAAGGCCGACGAAGGCCACGACGAAGACATTGCCGAAGCGGACATCCTGGCGCAAGGCCTGGTCACGGCTACGGACTGGGCACAGATCAAAGCGTACGCGCTCCAGCTGTTCGCGCGCGGTCAGGAGATGGCGCGGGAACGAGGCCTCACGCTGGCCGACACGAAATACGAGTTCGGCCGGGCGCCGGACGGCCGGATCATGCTCATAGACGAAGTCCACACGCCTGACTCTTCGCGCTACTTCTATGCCGAGGGCTATGACGCCTACGTGCAGGGCGCGACAGCCGAAAAGCCTAAGCATTTGTCGAAGGAATTCGTCCGCGAATGGCTAGCGGACCAGGGCTTTAGCGGCCAGGGCGAACCGCCGGCACTGACCGACGAGTTTGTCCGGCAGACTTCGGATCGTTACGTCGAATTATATGAACAGATGACCGGCCAGCCGTTCTCTAAGGCCGACGGCCAGGATATTGCGCGGCGAATCGAGGCCAATGTACTAAAATACCTACAGGAGAACGCATGAAAGCACTGCAATTGCCGCCCGCCGGTCCAGACCCGAATTATGATGCCGTCGACCCGCTGGACGGCCGCTATTACGACCCTGAAATCGCCGGCTACTTATCCGAGCGGAGCCGGGTTGCCTACCAGGCGCACGTCGAGGCCGCTCTGGCTCACACGTTGGCGGAATTCGGGATCTGTACCCCAGAAGTAGCTAAACAGATCGAAGCCGCCGCCGCGAAAGTGACCGCCGAAGCCGTAGCGAAAGAAGAAAAAACCACCAAGCACGACGTTAAGGCGCTGGTAAACTGCATCAAGGCCGAGTTGCCGGAGGCGGCGCAGCCGTACGTGCACTTCGGTGCTACATCTTACGATATCGTGGCGACCGCTTTGAGTCTGCAGCTGCGCACGGCGATCAACCAGCTGGTGCTGCCCCGCCTGATGGCCCTGGAAAAAACACTGTTGAACCTCACGAAGCAATACGCCGAAACGGTACAGATCGGCCGTACCCATGGTCAGCACGCCGTACCTATAACCTTCGGCTTCGCCATGGCCGAGTATGTCAGCCGGCTGGGCGAAAACATGGTGGCCCTACAGGAACTGGCCAGAGCGCTGAACGGCAAGTTTTCCGGCGCGGTCGGCGCCTATAACGCGCTGAGCCTGTTCGTTGAAGACCCGCTGAAGTTTGAGCGGACGCTGCTGGGCTACCTGGATCTTAAACCCGCCCCCTTCTCTACCCAGATTATTCCCGCCGAAAATTACATCCGGATCATTGACGAGCTGGCTATCACTGCCGGTATAATGGCTAATCTGTCGCACGATATGCGGCACCTGCAGCGTAGCGAGATCGCGGAAGTCCGCGAGCACTTTGATCCCGGCCAGACCGGATCGTCCACCATGGCGCACAAGCGCAACCCCTGGAATTTTGAAAATGTCATCAGTATGTCAAAACAGGTCACGGCCCAGATCGTCAATGCCAACCTGAACATCAGCAGCGAGCACCAGCGCGACCTCACTGACTCGGCTTCAGCCCGGTTTTACACTGTTGCCCTGGCCAGCGTTGCCTCCATGGCCAGCCGTCTTGAGGCCACTATGGCCAAGATCGAGGTCGATGAGGCGAACATGAAGCTCAACCTATACGCCAGCGACGGTGCCATTGCCGCCGAACCCCTGTATCTGCTGCTTGAGAAATACGGCCACACCCGCGGCCATGAGGCGTCAAAGTATCTATCGCATAAAGCGCTGCAGGCTAAAAAACCGCTCTACGAAGTGGTGGCCGAAGACACTGAACTGACACCGTTCTTCAAGCGGTTTACTGATGACGAGCTGGCCATTCTGCGCGAACCGGAGCGGCATTACACCGGTCTGGCCGCCAAGAAGGCTATGAAAATACATAAGGACTGGGAAGCCCGCCTTCAGTAACGCAATGCCGGATATACCGAAAACGCTGCAGCAGTATCTTCTCGAAAAACTCGAAGGTCATTCGGAGAGCCTGCAGCTGGTGATGATGATGGCCGATATCGCTACCATCGGCAAGCTGATCGCTGCCGAGATGAGCCGGGCCGGCCTGACCGGCATTCGCGGCTTGGCTGGCAGTATGAACATTCAGGACGAGGATCAGGCCAAACTCGACGTGGTCAGCAACGATATCTGCAAGGAGTATCTGGCTGCGACCGATCTCTTTGCCGCCATGGCCAGCGAGGAAGAAGACACTGCGGTAGATCTGAAGAACTCCCGGGCACAGTACGTGATCGCCTTCGATCCGCTCGATGGCAGCGCTAACATTGATGTAAACGTTAGCGTCGGCACCATCTTCTCGGTTCACCGCAAGCTCGAGGGCGTACCCGCCGGCAGCGACAAGCAGTTCCTGCAACCGGGCCGCGATCAGGTACTGGCCGGCTATCTTATTTACGGTAGCAGCACCATGCTGGTCTTCAGCTGGGGCGACGGTGTCCATGAATTCACGCTCGACCGGGATTTAGGAGAATTCTTCCTGAGCAACGACAGCCTGCAGATCCCGAAGGAGTGCAAGTACTATAGTGTCAACGCCTCGTACGAGCCGTTCCTGTCCGAAAAGGACCGGGCATATGTGAAGCGCCTGCGCGAAACGGGAGCGACGCAGCGCTGGGTCGGCGCCTTCGCCGTCGACTTCCATCGTAACCTGCTCAAGGGTGGCGTCCACTTCATGCCATCCACCGACAAGGCCGGCAAAGGCGAATATAAGCCCAAGCTGCGCCTGAATTATGAAGTCAAACCCCTGGCCTTTCTGGCCGAACAGGCCGGTGGCGCAGCCAGCACCGGCAAAGAAGATATCCTGAACCTGCAACCCGTGTCCCTGCATGAACGCGTGCCCGTCATCATCGGTAATAAAAAAGAAGTAAACCTGTACAAGGAGGTAACATGAAATACGACCAACAACTGCGTGACACCGCTAAAGCCATGGTAGCCCCCGGCAAAGGCCTGCTGGCTGCCGACGAGAGCAATCCTACCTGCGCCAAGCGCTTTGAAAGCGTCGGCCTGGAAAACACCGAGGAAAACCGCCGGACTTACCGCCAGCTATTATTGACAACTCCCGGCGTGGAGCAATACCTAAGCGGCGTCATTCTGTTCGACGAAACCATCCGCCAGAAAGACGACAGCGGCAAGCCATTCACCGAAGTATTGAAAGCCGAAGGCATTATTCCCGGCATTAAAGTCGACAAAGGCGCTAAGGATCTGGCGTTGCACGAGGGCGAAAAAGTCACCGAAGGCCTGGACGGCCTGCGCGAGCGCTTCGCCGAGTACGCTAAGATGGGCGCCGGCTTTGCCAAATGGCGCGCGGTCTACACGATCATCGGCGACACCGCGCCAAGCGTAGCTTGCCACAAGGCTAACGCCCACGGCATGGCCCGCTATGCCGCCCTAGCCCAGGAAGCCGGCATCGTGCCCATCGTTGAGCCGGAAGTCTTGCTGGACGGCGACCATTCCATCGAACGCTGTTACGAAGTAACCGCCGAAACGCTGAAGACACTCTTCCAGGCCCTTGCGAACCAGGACGTCATGCTCGAAGGCATTATCCTGAAAGCCAGCATGGTCCTGAGCGGCAAGGACGCCCAAAGCCGAGCTGATATCCAAACCGTAGCCGAGCAAACCGTCAAATGCCTGAAGGAAAACGTACCGCCCGAAGTAGCCGGCGTGGTGTTCCTGAGCGGCGGCCAGAGCGAGGTCGAAGCCACCGCCCACCTGGACGCCATGAACAAGATCGGAGGCCTGCCCTGGCCCCTGACGTTCAGCTACAGCCGCGCCATCCAGAACCCCGTCCTCAAACTATGGGCCGAAGACAAAGCCGATGAAGCCCGCGCCGCTTACTTGAAGCGCTGCGAGGCCAACAGCCTGGCCGCCCGCGGCCAATGGTCCGAAGCCTTCGAGCTGTAGACATTTATTCATTACTATGTTAAAATAATATAGTTAATTGAGGCAGTACGAAATGTCCATTGAGACGAGTCTTTGGGATCAAGTAAAAAATACGCGCGATCCATCAGCGGTAGATTATCATAGCAGCAGGTTCGCATTCGGTCTTTTCAAGCACGTCGGCATAAGCTGGACCGCCCATGGTCACGGCGAAGGTGACGTCCGTTATTCTTTGGCGGCGACAGAGCACACGACCCCCGGAATGGTAGCGTCCAGGTTCGCGTCAGAGGAGGATTTCATAAGGGCCATATTGTTCGAAGGCACTCAGTCCGTCGAAGACTCGGCACAGACCACCTATATGGCCACACTCCGCCCCAGCGGACTCGTGGAGGTGAAAGGTACGGTCAAGGAAGCAGGCGATACTGATGAGGTCACGCCGTTCCTCCGCCTTATAATGCCTGACTCTGCCAAAGGCGCGTTGTATATTCCCATGCTGTCCGAGGAAGATGCTCTTGAAGGTTTCACTTCGGCTATGGCCACCGGCCATTTTGGCTAGTGCAAGTAGAAGCCCCGGCCGATTTTGTCCGGCACCATCATGACGGCAACGCCAACGTCTGTGAGGCTTTTTATGACTGATTCATCCGCGACTGAGCCGCTGGAGGTCAGGATGGCTTTGATACCGGCTTTGGCGAGCAGGCCGGGCCCGTCCGGGAACGGGAAAAAGCTGTCGCTGTAGGCAGTGGTGCCGTCGAGCTTAGCTTTATCGAGTGTGACTTTTAGGATAATATTATCGCCCTGCTCTTCAAGCTCAGGCAGTTCGATTGTGGTGCGCGTAAGTGCCAGCTGCCCCGCCCCGATCCGGTCTTGCTGGCCTACGCCGTTGCCGATAAGCTGGCCGTTTTTTACGAGGCTGATCGTGTTGCTGTTAGAGGTAGAGCCGACGGCCCAGGCCAGGACCATATCGCGTTTCTGCTGGTCGGTAGGCGTGCCATGGCTTTGCATGTAATCGGCGCCCAAATCCATAATAAAATCGTAATTCGGCTGTTCCAGCGTGCCGCCGCGGACCGGCCGTTGCCGCCGGGCATGGTCCAGCGAATTTTCATCAAGTTCGGCCAAGGCCGGATTCACCACGACCCGCAGCTTATTGCGGCTTAGCAGTTCCAGGGCTTCTTTGGTTACACTGGCGCCGACCACGCCATCGAGCAGGCGAGGTTTATCACCGTCTATAGCATGGCTCATCAGGGCTTCCGCGACTTCTTCGTCTATCGGGCCGTTGATCATAACTACGCCTCCGAAGATGGCGCGCGTATCGCCGGTAAGCATCTTTTTTACAGCCTCTACCGAGGTTTCTGCTACGGCCGCGCCGCAGGCATTACCGTGCTTTACGCCGACGACAATGGCCGGGACGCTGTCGAAATTACGCTTAAACCCGGCGGCGACGTGCGTTACCGTCTGCAGTAATCGGTCGATGTCCGTCATATTAACGTAGCTGCGTTCCATGCCTTGTACGTGTTCGAATTGGTCCAAGCCTAGCGGGTCGGCGGCCACGCGGTTGTCGGCGTAGAAAGCCGCCGGAGCCTGCTGAGGGTTTTCGCCGTATTTAGTCGGACTGTTCACGCGGGCAGCCGAGCCGCTCACATCAGCTCCATTCCAGTATTTCGCGGAAGCCAGCACGTAGCGCGCTACTTCATATTCGGCCCGGGCCGCCAACTTCTCCAGAAAAGCTGCTTCGTCCGGTTTGCCGGCTTTCAACCAGTCCAGGACTTCACTCCGCTGTGACGCGTGCGATAGCACGACGCGCCGGCCCTTGGCCGCCGAACGCAGCATGGTCGGCCCGCCGATGTCCGTACGGAGGATAATGTCATCCTTAGAGCCGGACTGAGAGATGGCCTCTTCCAGCGGATACATATCAACGCATACCAGGTCAATGACCGGCAAGCCGAGGCGCTTCATTTCAGCCATATCTTCGCCATGCGTCTTATCGGCCAGGAGGCCGGCGGATATTTCGCGCGACAGCGTTACGACGCGGTGTCCGAGGATCGCTTCGCCACCTACCAGTTCGGAGACGTCCTTAACCGTGACGCCGGCATCGGCGATCGCCTTGGCGGTGCCGCCTGAGGCATATAGCTGCCAGCCAAGGCCGGCCAGTCCCTGCGCGAATTCCACGATGCCGGATTTATCGTACACCGATAATAGCGCGATAGGGCTGTCGCTCATGACCGGCTACCCTGCTGAAGAATAAACATGTACTTAAATAGTACCTATTTTTAGTCCGATCGACAATTATTAGCAGACTATCCACGAGGCTAGTCCTCATTGAAAATCAGGAGCTTTACAGTATAATAGTTAAACGAAAGCTGGTGGACCACACCGTTATACTTCGCTATGCCTCACCCCAATGCCGAACAAACCTCATCGATGCCCCTCGGCGCTGAGGCAATTCCCCCCAGCGATGAAGACCCTTCGCTTGCCCGCCGGGCAGTGATACTGGGCGGAGGCGTCTTGGCCACCACGCTCGCGGCGCTCTCACTGCATGGTGCCGCTCCTGACACCGCCTTTGCCGCCCAAGCCCGCCTTTTGAATCCGCCCGCCCCAGCTCCAAAGGAAGCCGGCTTGCTCAAGGGCGCTCCTGAGCCAGCATCATCCCTAAGGTGGCATGTTCCGTCTCTCGATGTCGGCTCAACCATTATGGTACATCTCACCCGAGGAGCGACTATAGCAACGCCGGAGAATACGTCGGCTGCCGACGGAACAACCACGCCCGCTGACGGGACCATTACGCCCTCTGACGGAACTACCACGGCGACTGATACGGGCGTATTACCCGAAGTGAGCGTGGCTAGTTCGGGCTGGGATAGCGATGGTGTAGGCAAGCACCAACTATATGCCAACATCGAGACGGAGGGCATGGGCGGTGCCAGGTTAACAGTGCCGGTAGGCATGCCTTCTGAACAGGAGCGGGCAGCTATTAAGGGAATTCGCCCGCAAATTAAAAGCGCCATCGCCCACAATGTCGTCATGACTCTTCTTTTGCAGCAAAGCAAAGACGCGACCCCGCGTGATTATCCGCGTGAAGCCGCCGAGCTGGCCGCCAAATTCCCGCACGTTAAGTACTTTGTTCTTGGGAATGAATGGAACAGCCCCGATTTCTTTAAGCATTTCAAAGACGTTAAGGAGATAATGCGCATACAATACCTCGCCAACAAAGCCATACATGAGGTGCGGCCGGGCGTTATTACCCGCGGATTAGGCTTAGCCTCGGGTTATAATCCTGAGCGCTTTATAAAGCGGGCCGCCCATATCGCTGACGGTGAATATGGCGGCTGGCAGAACGTTTTCGACTGGCTTGACGAGCATTTTTACCGCAGTCTTTCCGAAGACGAGAACATGGTTGATTACCTGAGGCAGTTTTACCAAGGGCCGGCTTATTATGGCGAGGTCGGATGGATTGTCGGGCCGCCATCAAGCCATCCGGGCGCGGTAAGCCCGGCCGAACAGGCTTTGAATGAAATAAGTTTCATGCAATTTCTAGCCAAGGATCCGCGGAATAGGGGGGTCGGCTGGTACCTATTCCGTAATTCCGGCAACCCTGAAGACCCTTATAAAACTGCCA
Organism: uncultured Candidatus Saccharibacteria bacterium; assembly: GCA_964384985.1. Lineage (GTDB taxonomy): Bacteria > Patescibacteriota > Saccharimonadia > Saccharimonadales > UBA4665 > CAYLML01. Next base: position 8,805 of record CAYLML010000018.1, read on the forward strand.
ACGTTACATATAAGGGGCTTGAGCTGCCGTCTTACTACATGATGCAGACCACGCTTACCGGCAGGTAATGCGCCGCCGCTAGATTTTGAGCAGAACCAGTGTCTGGTGCGTGACGAATGCCGGCCATACGAACGCCTTTAATAGCGCTAATATAAAACCCCAGAAACCGGCTGATTGCTGTACGAAATAAACTGCCGCCCCTATAAGCGTCAGAAAGAATACCCAGCCGCCCGGCCCGCTTTGGTTGATGACTTTGATTGTCTTGTTCTTTGCCATTGAGGCCTCCTCGTTACCCTGCCAGTATCTACCGCGAGCGCGGGAATAGCATTGATCCGGATCACATTCGGTCGGTGATGGCAGACAATGCGCGCCGGCTGGTAAACTGTCAGAATACGCCTAGATTAATCGGGGAGTAATTTATGACCTACCACATAACAACGATGCAGATGACGCTAATTGGTGTGCTGGCGGTGTGGGACCTGGTATGGAGAGGTATCGCGCTGTGGCAGGCCGGCAAAAACCGGCAGCTGACTTGGTTTATCGTTTTGCTGGTGATCAACAGTGTCGGTGTAATCCCGATTATCTACCTGTTGCTCAACAAGGACCGCCCCAGTATGGGATCCGGGCAAGCTCCTGCACAGGAAGCGTAG
>CAYLML010000019.1:0-6443 GCA_964384985.1 uncultured Candidatus Saccharibacteria bacterium
CGGTCGGGATAATCATTGATATAAGTACACTAGCCACGTTGCCTGACCGGGAATTTATCTCCGGTTTCGGCGAGATCATTAAACATGGCGCAATCCGGGACGCCCGGTATTTTGAAGCCGTCACCGCAAAGGCGCCACGGGCATTTTCGCCGGAAGAGCTGATCGATATTGTGGCGCGATCCTGCCGCCTCAAGGCTGAAATCGTACAAGCCGACGAGACTGAAACGAACGAACGGAAGTTACTGAATTTTGGCCACACGGTCGGTCACGCCGTGGAAGCTCTGAGCCTGGAGACTGACGAACCACTGCTGCACGGCGAGGCCGTCAGTATCGGTATGGCGGCCGAGGCGGCTATCTCCCGCGCTCAAGGGCTGCTGCCGGCCGACGAGCTGGAACGACTGAGCCAGGTCTTGGTAGCCGCGGGGCTGCCCGTACGTACGCGCGGCATGAACGCTAATGCCATTCTGCGAAAAATGGGCTCCGATAAGAAAAATCAAGCCGGCGAGCTGAATTTCACTCTGCTTGAGCGTATTGGCCAGGCTCGCTTTGACCAGCACGTTCCGACATCTGTAATAACTGAGGCTCTACAGGCTATATTAAGCTGATGAACTCCTTGCGAATCCTGCCCCTACCCCGCGCAACGACAGCCGAGGTCGCCGTCCCCGGCTCTAAAAGCTATACGCTGAGGGCTTTATTGCTGGCAGCGCTTACTCCAGGGACAGTTAAAATTGATAATTCCCTGGCGTGCGAAGACACCGCAGCCATGGTCAGTTGCCTGAGCACACTGGGCATTGCCATGACGGAAGGGGGGGCTTCGCGCATGGAAGTCACCGGAGACATCAGCAGCGTACAGGACAAAGACTACGAGCTGGACGTGGATCTGTCCGGTGTTACGCTGCGCTTTCTACTGGCATTGTCTTGTGTCATCCCGGGGCGCCAAACGCTGCGGGGGCGGGGGCGGCTACATGAACGACCGGTCAGCGATATGGTTGACTCGCTGCGAAAACTCGGGGCAAAGATTACGTACCTGGGAAAAACCGGCTACCCGCCGCTAAGGGTTGCGTCTTCGCAGCTAGCCGGCGGCCAGATCACGCTGGCCGGCACTGCGAGCAGCCAGTATCTGTCGGCACTGCTAATGGTCGCCCCGCTGACTGCTGGCGGTCTGGAAATCGAAATAACCGGCGATCTGGCATCAAAGCCATACGTGGATATGACGCTTGATTGCATGCGGCATTTCGGGGTCGCCGTTGACGCTACCGATCACCGGCTTTACCATGCCGCCGCAGGCCAGCAGTACCGGGCCGCGACATACTATGTAGAAGGCGACATCTCCAGCGCGTCATACTTCTTCGCGATTGCCACGCTTACCCGCTCAACGATTACTGTTACCGATGTCAACCCGCGGTCTTTGCAGGCCGACACGGGTTTCTTGCAAGTCTTACAAAAAATGGGAAGCCAGGTTATATACGGCAAGAACAGCATTACGATAGCCGGTAAGGGTGTAAAGCCACTCGACGTTGACATGCGCGATTGCCCTGACCAAGCTCAAACCCTGGCAGTGCTCGCGTCGTTCGCGAGCGGCGAAACAACGATTAACGGCATAAAGTCGCTGCGTATCAAGGAAACTGAACGAGTCAAGGCGCTTGAGCAAGAATTAAAGAAGATGGGTATCCGCGTCAGCTCTACGCCGGACACCTTGGTTGTCCGCGGCGGAGACCCTAAGCCGGCTTCTATCGAGACGTATGGCGACCACCGAATGGCTATGTCCTTCGCCGTAGCAGGGGCAAAACTCTTCGGCATGGAAATACGAGAGCCTGAAGTTGTCGCTAAGACCTTCCCGGCATTTTGGGAGGTACTACGAACAATCGGCGTCGCGACAGAGCCGACACGTTCTAATATCGTCCTCATTGGCATGCGCGGCAGCGGCAAAACAACTGTTGCGCGTGAGCTGGCACGCAAGCTGAACATCAAACATGTCGACTTAGATGAGATTATGGTTGAAAAGCTTGCCCTCAGCACTCCTGAAATCATCGCCAAACATGGCTGGGGCTACTTCAGGGACCAGGAGGCGGCAATAGCCAAGGAGATATCGAAGGATGACAACACTTTGATATCTACCGGGGGCGGAATCGTGCTTCGACCCGATAATATCGCGGCCCTCAGGAAGAACGGCGTGATCGTTCTGCTGCGCGCTTCCACAGATGTCATGGCTGGCCGGCTGCAAGGTTCTAAGAGCCGCCCGCCGCTCACCGATAAGAGCTCGCTCAGGGCCGAAATCCAAGAGGTGCTTAAGGAGCGCCAGCCGCTGTATGAATCGGCAGCCGATCTTATCGTCGATACCGACAAGCTTTCTCCGAACCGGGCCGCAGACGAAATCATTGCCAGACTTGGAAGACGCGCCGCATGAACGCGCCTTCCCAAAAATTATGTATGATAATCGGCGATCCGATAGCTCATTCCCTCAGCCCCCTCATTCACACCACCGGATACCGGGCGCTGCGTATTGATAGCCAGTACAGCTATACGGCCCTGCGCGTAACGCCTGAGGAACTGGCTGATTTTATGAATGAAGTCCGAGAAACCGGCATACGTGGCATAAGCTGTACCAGCCCGCATAAAATAACGATTATGGCATACCTGGATGAAATCGACGGTGTAGCCCGAAAAATCGGTGCCGTCAATTCGGTAGTCAATAACGATGGCGAACTTATTGGTTACAATACCGATTGGCTGGGCGTCGTACAGCCGCTTGAGAAGCTCGCGCCTTTATCGGGCAAACATGTGGCAATGTTTGGCGCCGGCGGAGCCGCCCGGGCCATCGCGTACGGGATTACAAACAGGGGCGGCAAACTGACCATCTACAACCGCACGCTCGATAAAGCTAAGGTACTCGCTGACGAATTAGGCGCGACCGCCGCGTCTTTGAGCCCAGATGAACTCGCGGCCATCAAGTCCATGGATATCATCATCAACGCTTCGTCGGTAGGCATGCGCCCTGATGACGCCGCCACGCCGGTGCCCCGGCAATACATCACGAATAAACACATCGTTTTCGATGCTGTGTACGTACCGTACGAAACCCGGCTGCTGCGCGAGGCTGCCGAGCAAGGGGCCCAGGTTATCCACGGTACGGAAATGCTCTTGCAGCAAGGAGTTGCCCAGTTCAAACTGTATACTGGTTATGACGCGCCGGTCGACGCGATGCGCAAGGCGCTGAACGAAGCACTGGCACCGAAAGCCTCCGGAGTAAAACCATGAAGCCGAACTATTGCCTGCCTATTATCAAAGCTGAAAAAGACCGGATTGTGGAGATCATAAACGCGAACCTCGGTGATTACCGCTATTTTGAGGTTTGGCTCGATTATACCCACGACATCGATGAAGTGTTCGTATCACAACTGATCGAGTTGCTCGGCGAGAGACTACTGGCAGTATTCCGCCGACAAAGCCTGGGAGCGCCTGTCATGGACGAAACGCTGCGTCGGCGTCTGATCGCGCGGCTCTCCGACAGCCACGCGCTAGTCGATCTGGATATTACTACTCAGCAATCAGAACTTACATATATCAAGACAGAAGGCTTGCCGGTTGCTCTTATTGCTTCATATCATAACTACCGAGAAACACCCGACACCTTACAGCTGAGGCGAATTATTGATACAATGGAGCCATACCGGCCCACGGTTTACAAGCTGTCAACCCTGTGCCGAACAGAGGACGATGCCGTGAGGTTGCTGCAGCTGCTGTTAGAGCTTCGCGACAGGGACGTTCGCGCTATCGTGTCCGGCATGGGCGAATACGGAACCGCAACCCGAATTTTCGGTACGATGTGGGGCAACGATATGGTGTTCGCGCCCATTGACAGGACCGACCAGTCGGCACCGGGGCAATTGAGCAGACAGCAGCTTGAAATAATATTTAAGGAATTATCGAGGTAAAAAATGGCTGGCAGCACATTCGGACAATTATTCCGGATAACCACGTTTGGCGAGTCGCATGGCGGAGGCGTCGGCGTGGTTGTTGACGGCTGCCCGCCCGGCCTCGCAATCGCTGAAGCCGACATCCAGGCCGAACTGGACCGTCGCAAGCCGGGACAAAGCAGCATCACTACGCCCCGCAAAGAACAGGATAAAATTCATATACTATCCGGCGTTTCAGACGGCCTGACCACCGGGACGCCAATTATGATGATCGCCTACAACGAAGATGTCCGGTCCGAAGATTACCTGGAATTAAAAGACCTCTACCGACCCGGCCACGCCGACTACACCTTCACGCAAAAGTACGGCCTGCGCGACTGGAAAGGCAGCGGACGGGCCTCGGCCCGCGAAACACTTGGCCGGGTAGCTGCCGGCGCCATTGCCAAGAAATACTTGCGTGAAAAGCTAGGCATCGAGTTCCTTAGCTATGTCGAGCAAGTTGGCGACATCCGTGCCGAAGTTGACTTCAATACGGTGACACCGGAAATGATTGAAGCGAACATCGTACGCTGCCCCGACCCGGAGGCAGCCAAAAGGATGATTGCGCTTATCGAAGATGTTCGTGAAGCTAACGACTCCGTGGGCGGCGTGGTGCAGGGCGTCATCAAGGGTTTGCCGGTAGGGCTGGGTGAACCGGTATTCGATAAACTACCGGCCGATCTTGCCAAAGGCATGATGAGCATCAACGCGGTCAAGGGCTTCGAGATAGGCTCAGGCTTCGGGGGGGTATCGATGCGCGGCAGCCAGCATAACGATGAGTTTTACATAGACGACAAAGGAGATGTCCGTACCAGGACGAACCACGCCGGCGGCACACTCGGCGGTATCAGCAATGGCGAAACCGTGTACTTCCGCGTGGCTATTAAGCCCGTCTCGACGATCAGTCAGCCGCAGCGCACCGTTACTACCGACAAAAAACCGATTGAGCTGGAAGCCAAAGGCCGTCACGACCCCTGTGTCCTGCCGCGGGCAATCCCTATCGTCGACGCTATGTCGGCGCTTGTTATCATTGACCTTTATCTGCGCCAAAAGGCTCAAAACATATAGGAGCCGCCCAATGGATTCTACAGATAATAGCCTGGAGAAGTTGCGCAAACAGATTGACGTGCTGGACGAGGAATTGCTGAAAGCAGTGGCGCGGCGCATGGAAATAGTAACCGCAATAGGCCGCTACAAAAAGGCTCATGGGATTGAATTGCGAGACCAGCAGCGGCTGGAATCACTGATCAAAGTCCAGATTGAACGTGCCGAATCGCTGAATTTGCCGGCAGAGTTTATCACCGAACTCTATGAACTCATTCATAAGTACGCGCTCCAGCTTGAAGCCGAGGCCTGAACTATGCGGCGCGTCAGTATAATTGGCTTTGGCAGGTTCGGGCAAACATTATACCGCTTGCTCAGGAATTATTTTGAGGTAGTGCTCTACGATACGGCCGGTATAGAAGCTGGCGGCCTGGCGCTGGCAGCCGGTACCGTTGTCGCCGATTCCCTTGAAAAAGCTTATGCCAGCGAGGCGGTATTTTACGCCGTCCCTATTTCGGAATTCGAAGGCATAATAAGTGCCCATAAAAGGTATTTCCGCGACGGGCAGCTGCTTATAGACGCTCTCGCGGTTAAGCTGTATCCGGCAAAGGTGCTCAAAAGAGCGTTGTCAGGCACAAAAACCCAGGCGCTGCTGACACATCCTATGTTCGGGCCGGATAGCAGCGACACCGGTTTCGCGGGCCTGCCTATCATGGTCAATCAGTTCATGGCCGATGATGAAGCGTACGGCTTCTGGAAGAACTATTTCGCCGACAAACAATTGTCGGTTGTAGAGTTGTCGCCGGAAGAACACGATAAAATGTCCGCTAATTCCATAGGCTTAACCCATTTTCTTGGCAGGCTGCTGGAGCAGTACAAGTTCAAGGATACTCCCATCGACACTCTCGGTGCAAAAAAGCTGCTGGAAATCGAAAAACAGGTTTGCAACGACAGCTGGCAACTGTTCACCGACATGCAGCACTATAATCCATACACCAAAAAAATGCGGCTGAAGCTCGGAGATGCCTATGACAAAATATATAACCGGCTGCTGCCCGATCAGGCCGACTCCGCCAAGCTGACTATCGGCATCCAAGGCGGAAAAGGCAGCTTCAACGATGAAGCCGTGCAGTACTACGTTAGGCATGCGGATATTAAGCAATACGAGATCAAATACCTCTTTACCTCGGAGCGCGTACTGGCCGAGCTGCACTCAGGCGAAATTGACCGCGGCCTGTTCGCTATCCATAACTCCGTCGGCGGCATGGTCGGCGAGAGCGTCGAAGCTATGGCCCGCTACAAGTTCTCTATCGTAGAAGAGTTAGCCATCGTTATCTCTCATGCCCTCATGATCCGCGATGATGCCGTATACGATGATGTCACCGCCGTTATGGCTCATCCGCAGGTTTTCGCGCAGTGCAAAAGCACTCTGGCCCGGAAATA
>CAYLML010000019.1:6453-9418 GCA_964384985.1 uncultured Candidatus Saccharibacteria bacterium
ACCTGACTCCTGGCACGGGTGAACTCATTGATCATGCCAACGTTGCCAAACAGCTGGGTGCTCATAAACTGCCTAAGAGCATAGCTACTATGGGCAGCAAAGTAATGGCCGATCTCTACGGGCTCAAGATTGTCGAAGACAATTTACAGGACGCCGAAAAAAACTATACAAGTTTCCTGATGGTTAAGAGATAATAGGAAGATGAGCAAAGATATACACGAACTGTCCATTGACGCCATTAGGGTGCTGTCGGCCGAGGCTGTAGAAAAAGCTAAGTCGGGGCACCCTGGCCTGCCGATGGGCGCGGCGGCGTTCGCGTACGCGCTGTGGGCAAATCACCTCTACTTCAGCCCCGGCAACCCGGAGTGGCTCAACCGCAGCCGCTTCGTGCTGTCAGCCGGGCATGGCTCAATGCTGCTTTACAGCCTGCTGTATCTGACAGGCTATGACCTGTCCCTGGACGAGATCAAACAGTTCCGGCAATGGGGCAGCAAAACTCCCGGACACCCCGAACACGGCCTTACACCCGGCGTCGAGACTACAACCGGCCCCTTGGGCCAGGGTTTCGCGAACGGCGTCGGAATGGCTCTTGCTGAACGATTTTTGGCCGAACGCTATAACCGGCCGGGACATGAGATCATTGATTACCGCACCTACGCTCTCATTTCAGACGGCGACCTAATGGAGGGTATCTCGGCAGAAGCGGCTTCGTTTGCCGGCAGCCAGAAGCTTGGCAAGCTCATTTATCTGTACGACAGCAACCGGATCTCTATTGAAGGCTCGACGGATTTAACCTTTAACGACGATACCGCGAAACGCTTTGAAGCTTACGGCTGGCATACGGTGACCGTAGAGGATGGCAACGATATCTATGCGGTCGACAAGGCAATAGATACCGCCGGCAACGACCCCCGGCCATCACTTGTCATCATAAGGACCCACATCGGCTTCGGCAGTCCGAACAAGCATGATTCAGCCAGCGCCCATGGCAGCCCCTTGGGCAAGGAAGAGCTGGCCAAAACTAAAGAGAACCTCGGCTGGCCGGCAGAACCGCCATTCTATGTGCCGGACGAAGTGCTGAAGCATATGCGCGATGAGGTAGGCGGCCGCGGCCGAATGCTCGAAAAGGATTGGAACGAAAAGTTCCAAGCGTACCAAAAGGCATTTCCCGGGCTCGCCAAAGAATTGCTTGAACTCACCAGCGGCAAACGCTCCAGCGATTGGCAAACGGTACTGCCGGTCTTCAGTCCCGATGAGAAGCCCATGGCTACCCGTGAAGCCTCCGGCAAGGTGATCAATGCCATCGCGCCTGCGCTGCCACTGTTTGTCGGCGGTTCAGCAGACCTCGGCCCTTCCAACAACACGGCATTTAAGGATTTTGGAGATCTTATTGGCGGCCACTGGGAGCCGGGTGCCCGCAACCTGCACTTTGGTGTCCGCGAACATGCCATGGGCGGCATTCTAAACGGCTTGGCACTGTCCAAAGCCATTGTCCCGTTTGGCGGTACGTTCCTAATCTTCAGCGATTACATGAGAGCAGCCATGCGGCTGGCCGCGTTGATGAGACTGCAGGTCGTGTACGTACTCACCCATGATTCTATCGGCCAGGGTGAAGACGGCGCCACACATCAGCCGGTCGAACAGCTCGCGGCTCTGCGCGCCATGCCGAACATGACCGTTATCAGACCGTCAGATGCCGGCGAAACCGTCGAGGCCTGGCGGCAGGCGCTCCTGAACACTGGCGGACCGACCTGCCTAGTTTTGACCCGCCAGAAATTGCCTGTTTTTGACCGCTCCGACCTGGGAGCAGCCGAGGGCCTGCGGCGCGGCGCGTACGTACTTCTGGACTCTGCGAAAACTCCGGATATTATCGTTATAGCCACCGGCTCGGAAGTATTGATTTCTCTGGAGGCCGCCAAACTGCTGGCCAAGCAGGACGTGCAGGCCCGTGTCGTATCCATGCCCTGTATGGAACTATTTGACTCCCAAAGCCAGGAATATAAGGACTCAGTCCTGCCGCCTTCCGTGCGGAAGCGATTGGCCGTGGAAGCCGCTTCGCCGTTTGGGTGGGACAAGTACGTAGGCCCGGACGGCGATATTTTGTGCGTTGATACGTTCGGTGCATCCGCGCCGGGTGCCATCATGATGGAGAAATACGGTTTCACGGCAGATAATGTAGTACGACGTTCATCGCGCTTGCTGAAAAGGCCTTTGAAAGGTATGTTGTGAAGCCGCCTGCCCTCAAGTCGAAAATCTTTTTAGACAGCGGCGATCCGGCCGAAACGAAGGCCATACTTTCACTGCTTGGTTTTTTGGATGGCCAGACCACCAATCCGACGCTGGTAGCAAAAAACCCCTACGCCCGGAGCCGTTTCGAGAAGGGAGAGAAGTTTTCAGAAGATGAAATATACCAGTTTTACCGGAAAGTAATAACGGAGATATCCGGGCTCATATCGGAAGGATCGGTATCCATCGAAGTCTATGCCGACCAAGCAACTACTGCCGATGCTATGTTCGACCAGGGCAAAACCATGTTCAGCTGGATACCGAACGCGCATATCAAATACCCTACGACTGTCGCCGGACTCACGGCCGCGGAACGCAGCGTCATGGAAGGACTGCGCGTCAACATGACGCTTTGCTTCACCCAGGAACAAGCGGCAGCCGTCTACGCGGCTACCAAAACGGCTGCTAGGGGGAGCGTTTTCGTTTCGCCTTTTGTCGGGCGGCTGGACGACCTAGGCCAGAACGGCATGGACCTTATTGGCAATATCGTCCGTATGTACGATGACAGTGACGGCCACGTGGAGGTGCTGGCGGCCAGCATCCGCGGCATGGACCATTTCATGCAATCGCTGGCATTGGAAGCCGATATTATAACCGCGCCCTTTTCTGTCTTGGAAGCTTGGGGCAAAGCCAGTATGCCGCTTCCGGGCAAGAACTTCAACTACAATGCGGCCGCCCT
>CAYLML010000020.1:0-8272 GCA_964384985.1 uncultured Candidatus Saccharibacteria bacterium
ACCGGCGATCTCCTCCGTGACAGGGAGGCGTGATAGGCCTCTTCACTACGAGCCCTTGCCTATCGTATGGCATTTCTGCCAAAGCAACAGGGGTAATCATAGCAATTCGGCTCGCAAAAAGCAACTAAGTCTTAGGAATGCTGATGTATTCGTGAGCCGGCTGTTTAGTCTGGAGCGGTTTGACGTAGGTAGTGATAGGCTGCAGGTTGAACTGGATGTGAGCGGCGTGCAGGCTGGTACCGCTTGAATCCAGGACTTTGACGATTTCCAGCGTATAGCCCGTATTGATAACGGTTGAAACCTGGTTCGGTTTAAGCTTGAATAATTCTGCGGTGACGTTCGGTGAGATATTAGGGTCGTTCGGTGTTATGGCGTCCGGGTAGCGGCCGCCGTTGCCTTTGGTGGCAGGGTCTTCGGACACCTGGCTGGCGAGGGTACCGAAATCGGCGCCGTTCGCCAGCTGCTTGAGGGCGGACTGGGCCTTGGCATTGGCGGCCGTATCCAGTTTGGCGACCACCGCCTGCTGGAGAAGCTGCTGCTTCAGGGAGCGCCGGAAGTCGGATTCGTTCCAGCCCCAGAACTCGTTCAGCACGTCGCGGAATACCCGGTCGCTGCTGCCGAGGCGGTTCTGGCTGCGCAGCAGGTCGATCTCGTTCGTAACGTCCTGGTCGCTGACGCTCACGCCGTTTTGCTTGGCCAGCTGTTTAACGTAGGCGTCCTGTACGACCTGGGCCATAGCCTGGGTTTTGAGGCGGTTGAGCTGGGCCTTCCCCGTTTTGCTGGAAAAGTCGGCGCTTTGCTGGGTACGGTAATAATGCATGTTGCGGCGCAATTCAAAGAGGTACGATTCGTAGCTGATCCACGCTTTGCCGGTTTTGCCGATCGGGAATGGCACTATACGCGCCACATCATAGATAAACCCCGAAGTATTTTGCAACTTGTACATGCTCAGCGTACAGACGCCGAAAAAGATGATAACCACCGCTATAAACAAAGCGATGGAGATGCGGACGATATTGTGTTTGGAGTGCTGCAGCGGATAAATATATTTGCGGGCCTCCGACAGCACTTCCTCACGGTGTTCTTCGACTGTTTCGTTGGTAATCCGCGGCACATCGCTCAAAGCCTCGCTGACCTTCTGTTCGGCGGTTTTAGCGGGCCGCTTGAACGGAAGCTTCGTTGGAGCTTTGGGCAGTTTAGGTTTCTTGAGTAATTTCTTCGGTTTCTTCATGCGTATGTTTCGACTGCTGGTTAACAGCCGGGTACGAAGTGGCAGTAACACCCTCCTGGCGCAAAATACTGAGGAGTTTTTTCTGAACTTTCGCCGGACGGTGCACTTTGTGTATCGTCAGGTCGCCCACGTATGTTTGCATTCTTATTGTACCAAATCCCAGCATAGTTTCTTCCAGTCCTGAGACCTCATAATTAACCGACTGGATCTGCGACAGGCCCAGATCGGCCACTGAACGGTGGAAAAGCCCTTTTTGGGTGATCTGTATGAACCGCTGGTCCGTTACGATAAAAACGCTGAAGTGCCAGCCGATCCAGCTGGGCGCGAATATGATCAGCCCGAGCAGACAGCCGGCGGCCAAGCCGCCGAAGAAGGCCGGGAATCCGAGATCCGGCTTGATGGCCGCCGGCAGGATGCCGACAACCGGGCCAAGCATACCGATAATCAGGCCCTTGCGCATGACTATGGGGTGCTTGTGGAAGACGTACAGCACTTCCTCGTCGTCAAACTGGTCTTCGAAGTATTTCTGCGGCCGTGATTTTTCAGCCGAAGGCGATTCGTCGTCAGGCGTTTTTGCTGCCATAAGCTTTATTGTAGCATTTTCAAACTGATGGACTGGTATCCCCAAACGGATTCGAACCGCTATCTGCTCCTTAGGACGGAGTTATTCTATCCATTGAACTATGGGGACTTGGGCTTGGGCTGGGTGAAGCGTTCGTGCACGGCCTGGTATTCGTAAATTTCGCTCTGCGAAAACCAGTGGGCGATTTCCTGTTCGGCCTCTTTGGCGTCGGCGGAAGCATGTACGACATTGGCCACGCCGCGGCCGGTAGCCGAAGCCTGGTCATAGCTGACATGAGCGTAATCACCCCTGATAGTACCGGGCTGGGCGCTCTTGGGCTGAGTGTCGCCAACCATTTTGCGGACCGCCTCGACAGCCTCGACTCCCTCGAGCACCATGGCGATGACCGGGCCGTCCTGCATAGTGGCCAGCTGGCTTTCGAAGATTTCCTTGCCTTTGCGGGTTTTCAGCGTACCGATGCCTTCGTAGTGCTCAATGTAGTGTTCATCGTCTGGTTCAATCATCTTAATGGCGACTATTTTTAAGCCGGCACGTTCAAAACGAGTAATAATTTCGCCTACGAGCCCGCGCATGACGGCGTCAGGTTTGAAAATGATCAGGGTTTGCTCCACGTGAACTCCTATTTTACTTCTTATATTCTAGCACAAGATCGACGTCCAGCGCCCGGGTGATTGCCAATAATGTGCGCAAACTCGGGTTGCTCCTACCGTTTTCCAGGCGGGAAATAGTTGATTGCTGGGTACCGATTTGTTTTGCCAGCGTAGACTGCGACAAATGTTTATGCAGTCGGGCTTTTACCAGCTGCCAGAGCAGCATTTCACGCTCAGCTCGGAATGGGTCGCTTCGGCGATTGGCTTTTGCAACGATTTTTTGAAATTCGGCTTCAGCATCGGCCTTAAGTTGTTTGACCTCTTCATCATAGCTGCTCATTCGGCGATTATAGCATATATGCTATGCATAACAGATGAATCTATGCCTTATATGCTATATTTCAAAATCTGTTACTTCAAATTGGCGGGTGCAAGTGCAGGCTATCCGGGCCCTTGGTGTCGCACAATGTTACAATAAGCTTATGGTATTTTCGAAAGCAAAAACGGATTTTTTGGAATATATGGAGATTGAGCAGAACCGCTCGCAGAAGACCATCCAGAATTACGACCACTATCTGACACGGCTGATTGATTTTGCCGGCGATATCAAGGTGGAGGACATCGACAACGAGCTGATCCGCAAATGGCGGCTGTGGCTGAACCGGCTCGGCACCAACACCTCTGATGAGCTGGGTAAGATTACGCAGAATTACCACCTGATCGCCCTCAGGAGCTTCTTGCGCTACTGCGCGAAACGCGGCATCCCCGCCCTGACACCCGACAAGATCGAGCTGGCCCGGACCGTACGCAAACAAGTAACCTTTTTGAATGAGGATGAACTGGCACGGGTGTTCGAGCAGCCGGACGTGAACACACTAAGCGGTTTGCGCGACCGGGCTATATTGGAATTATTGTTCAGTTCCGGGCTGCGGGTCAGCGAGCTGGTCGGGCTCAACCGCGACCACATTAACCTGAAGCGGCGCGAATTTATGGTGCGCGGCAAGGGACAGAAGGACCGGCCGATTTTTATCAGCCCGGCCGCGGCCGAGTGGGTCACGCGCTACCTGGAGCGGCGAGAGGACAAGGCCCGTCCCCTGTTCGTACGCTACAGCGGCAGCAAAAAGGTCGACTTATCGGGCAATTATCACCGATTGACCGCCCGAAGCGTGCAGCGGATCGTTGCCCGGTGGGCCCTGCTGGCCGGCATTACGAAACATGTAAGTCCGCACACGCTCAGGCACTCCTTTGCCACGGATTTACTGATGAACGGCGCTGATTTGCGCAGCGTGCAGGCTATGCTCGGCCACAGCAACATCGCCACTACGCAAATTTATACCCACGTTACCGATCCGCACCTCAAAAGCGTTCATGAGAAGTTCCACCGGCATAGCGGCTAATCAGTTGGTGGTATCGCAGGCGCCCGTAACGCTGCCGCTGTAGCCAAGCGAGGCAAAATCGTTCTGGGTGTTGGCCACAGGGTCAGTGGTAAACCGCTTGCAGATGTTTTGGGCTTCCAGGGACTGTTGCGGCAAATCCGCCGATGGGTGGATCGGGGTGTGAACCAAGATCCTCCTTAGTACTTCACGGGATTTTCCGGTCACGTCAATAGTTGCCTGGCTGTCACCCAGGGCCAGAGCGGTAGGGCCGGTGTAAGCGCTGAAGGCAACGTGAGAAGAGTCATAATAAGAGTGAACATGGAGCGCGTACAAGGAAATACCGGCCGGCAATCCGTTGATCACGACGCTGCAGGATCCATTGGCGGCACTATTACAGTTGCTGCTTATCACCTTGCCCTGGCCGGCCGCGGCATTGCTATAGGCTGCCGATCCGGCGGCGGTGGAAGGGTATCCGTACACCGTAAATGTATTACTTATCAGGCTATTATGGGTGTAGCTGCTGAGTGGCGTTATACTAACCTGCATGACTGCCCTGGCATTCCAGCCACTGGCAGGGGTGAATCCACTGGAGACCGGGCGAGGCGGCTGGCTTCCCTTGCTCTGCCAGCTTAGGGTGACGCTGGTTGGCGTGCCGCCTACGGTCGAGAAATACGTGCTCCAATCACCGTCGGCGGCTATGTCTTTCTCAAGGGTTGTTGGCTGGACGTTAACCAGAACGCAGGTGTAAGACACGCCTTGGGTGCTAATATTGCCGGATCCTGCGCCGGGAAGCGGCAGATCCATACACTGCGTGCCCCCTTCTTTGGGGGTGCTGGTTGTAATCAGGCCCTTCGTGATGGCGGCGTTAGCGTCATTTACGCCACTTTCAGCGGCGTAGTAGGCCTGGTTGGCGAGCTGCTTATTAAGCGCAGTTTGCTGTTCCCTTCTGGCTAATTGGGCGAAACCGACGGTCAGTAGCGCCAGAACGGCTATCAGCACCAGAGCTATGGCCAGAGAGGCAAAACCTTTTTCATTTAGCTGTTTGTGGTTTTTCTGGAACATAACCATTACCCTTATCCTATTACACCGCTAGTCCAGGGTCAAACGCTGCACTGCCGTAGTGCTTAGTTTGGCTACCGAGCAGAATTGGCTGCCATTAATTTTACTGCCCTTGCACTGCAGGTCACCGCCCGTGTAATTGCCCAGGGCCGACATGGTGCCGTCAGCCGAGCAGCTGGGTGCGCCACCGATATTAACCGCCGGGCTGCACAGCAGGTCGTTATCGCCGTAGGCGACTCCTATATTGATGGTATAAGGTGATGACGAGGGCGATATGGAAAATACCACTAATCGAGAGCTGGGAGATATAAGCTCGACCCCGTTTGTAGCGTTGTTGCCTGGGGCTCCGGGATCAGTGCCCGTACTGGGATTGGTCGCCTCAAGATTGGCCGGGGTGCAGGAATTGGCCGAATGCACGGTATCCCGCCAAAGGACATGGTCAAAGGCCGGTGTGCCGGAGGGCGAAGCCGGCGGGGCGGTACCGATCTGCACGCCCACAACGTATGTGTAGCGGGTAGTCCCTATGCAGTAGGTTTGGGTGCCATCCGGATTAGGTCCGAGATGCGCTATGGAAGACTGGTCGTAAAATTCCAGGTTCTGCGAAACTTCATCGATGATACTGCGCGTGTCATCCTGAACGCGGGCCTGGTTCACTCCCTTGTAGTACAGGTTGCCTATACTGATCATCATGACGGTTACGGTAACCAGGATGGTGGATAGCACGGCCGTGGCAATCATCAGCTCTATGATGGTGAAACCTTGGTCGCGGCCACGCAGTTCTTTAGGGTTAATCATTGCGGATGCACCCTGTAATTTAGCGTCACTGTGTCCTGGCCCTGGCCCAAGGCGTCATCCCAGGTCGCTTGGACGGCAAGCACGTTTGGCCCGGTTACGTTGGTACACGGGCCCGTAGTGGGCAGTTTGTCGCAGTTATAGATAAGCACCTGATACGATGCCGTCGGGAACGTACAATTGGCAACATTGGTATGTATAGGGGTCGTATTTGATGGATTAGTGGGATCTAGTACGCAGAACGGCCCGGTTTGCAGGAAAATATTGGTGTTGAGGTTGGTGTTGCCGGTGTTGCTGTTCGGGGCCAGCAATCGCAGGTTCTCAACCTGGGTTTCCACCAGCCAGGTAGCTTGGGAGTTTTCCTGGGCCTGCCGGGCATCCAGCAGGCTACGGTTAGCGGTGGCGTACGATATACTGATGGCCAGCCCGAGCACGGCCAGCACCACCATGACCTCGATGATGGTGTCGCCCAGCTGGTTTTTAATAAGTTTTTTCATCAGCATGGTCTCTTCCCCA
Organism: uncultured Candidatus Saccharibacteria bacterium; assembly: GCA_964384985.1. Taxonomy (GTDB): domain Bacteria; phylum Patescibacteriota; class Saccharimonadia; order Saccharimonadales; family UBA4665; genus CAYLML01. The sequence goes on from CAYLML010000020.1 coordinate 6,148, forward strand.
GTTGTTTGACGTTTATGCTCAGCTGGTTGGCATTATTGGGCTGACCGCCAAGGTAAATCCAGGCGTAGCGCGTGTCATCAGACAGACAGACGCGGGCGGAAGCCGCCGGTACTACCCCGTTGCCGGACATAGTCGTTTCGTTGCCCGATTGCGCGCTGTCTTTATTCAAACCGGATGATTCGTAGACCAGACCGGCGGTCTGCGAACCCGACTGGTACGGTGGAGCGGTAGGGTCGGTAACTGCCAGCGTATCCGCCGTGCCGAGGCCTTGGGCGAACCCGATATTATAGGCAGTACTATCCGTACCTCCACCTGCCAGTGTGACCCTCACCTTTTTTACTTCGAGGTTCTGCGGCATCGTGCTTTGCGTAGTAAGGCCTGGTATAAAGGCCACTGAGTTATTGGGGAGACTTCCCGTAGCCGAACGGGCATCCGCCATAGAGAAGACCTCGTAACTTTCAGCCGGCTGTCCCGACCCGGGGCCGTAAAAATGGATGATTTTGCCTAAAAACACGCAGCCCTGATTGGTGCCCTGTCCCGGAGTAGCCGTGGTATTGATCGTAAGATTGCCGCCGCTGTTGATGCAGGTAAGCGGTATGTCGCTGTAATGGCCGTCCGTAACCTGTTCGCTGATGTCCTGAAGGCGTGAAGCCATCTCGCCGACCCCTTGGGTGAACGAGGTCCTTTCCTGTTTGCCGCTAATAAAATTCGCGGCTATTAAGAACATAAACGAGGATACGGCTAAAACAATAATAACTTCGACTATGGTGTAACCCAGCGGCTGTTTGTTTTTGCCACCCTGCATAATGCTCTCAGTATAGCACAAGCGGTATAGGGTAACAGCCCTGTTAATAATTGATAAAGGTTTGGCGGTACCAGTGGAACATGTCGGGCCCGAACAGCTGCACCGCTATCAGGCCGGCTATGAGGAAAGGCCCGAAGGGAATCAGGCTGGTTTTTTTCAGCCGGTGAGTGGCCACCAGCGGCAAACTGACCAGGCTGCCCGCTATGGACGCCAGGAATATGAATAAGAAGCTGCGGGCGGGGGTGCCGGCGGCCAGTCCTAGAACGAACCCGAGCTTAGCGTCGCCGCCGCCGATCCATTTGCCATCCGAAATCTGGAACATCAAGTAGAACGCGCCGCCGCCCACGAGCACGGCCAGTACGGTGCTACCCAAGGACACGAGCGGCTTGTCCGCCGTAATGATGCTCACGGCGGCCAGGGCTGCGGCCAGGCCGCCTGCCGGGTATAAGATCAGGTCGGGCAAAAGAAGCCAGCGCACGTCATATACAAGCAGGGCCAGCAAACCGGTCAACAGGCCGAGCCAAAGCACGAACAGAGCCGTCTGGGTCGGCGTGAATACAGCCGGCCACCAGATATACGAAGCGACAAACAGCGCGGCTGCGGCCAGCTCCACCAGCGGATATTGGATCGAGATTGGTTTGTGACAGTATCGGCACTTTCCTCTTAGCGCCAGCCAGCTGAGAACCGGTACGAGGTCTTTGGACGCCAGTTCATGCTTGCAGTGCGGACACATCGACCGACCCTTGCTGATTGACAGGCGCTCGCTGTAGGCTTTGTCGGGTTTTTTCTTCCCTTCATGGCCTTGCCGGGCCTGTTCGTGCACGCGCCAAACCAAGGCGTTTACGAAACTTCCCAAACAGAGTCCAACGATAATCAATACCGCGATAATCATTAGCACCATAGTAGCACAAAAGAAAACAGGCCCGTTGAGGGCCTGTTAACTACTAGCCTAACTGGACTCTAAGTGTCGATGCACTTGTTGTTGAACGGAGCCGAAGTCGGTACCGCCTTCGATGTTTCAATCGAGTACCAGATAGCAAAGGCTCTTCCTGATGCCCTGTCTTGGCAGTCACGACCCTTCACTATGGTGATATTGCCCGGAGGAATAGCGGCAGTAGGCGTAGTAGTGACTGCTGGGGTGGCTACGGTTGTACCACCTTGAACCTTGGCTTCTGCCTGCGAAGTGCTGGCCGCACCAATCGTGAGCGTTGCGCCAGCCTGAGCAAAGTCGCCTACCGCAGGTACCTTGCCATCATTATCTGACTCGAATGTCGATAACGCTGCAGCAATGGATGAGGCGTCATCCTTGATAGCGGTGTT
>CAYLML010000020.1:8282-9200 GCA_964384985.1 uncultured Candidatus Saccharibacteria bacterium
CGAGTTACGCTGCAGGGCCGGTACGGCCAGCAGGACGATTAATAGGATTAATGCGGCGATAGCCAGCACGATCATCACTTCGATGATGGTGAAGCCTTCGCTTCGAGATTTCTGTAATTTCTTAAGCATTGCAGGTGCCCCTTTGCAATTATTTTTTAGTGCTTATGCTTAGATGATAGACAGTACTTGGGTAAAAAGCAAGCGTGGTTTGGACTTTTCCACAGGTTATAGCTGCTGGCATTTTGGCGCCGGACCGACGGCGGTCTGGATCGCGTACAGTGCTACCACGTCGCTGTAGCCGGCACCGGTCCGGGTTCCGTTGCCCGTGGTGTTCGGGTCACACTTTTCGTGGTTGTAAACCTCCACTATATCCAGATTGGTAATGCCAGGTACCGTAGATGGAGCGCTTGTCCAATCCCCGTACGCGTACACAAATATGCCTGTTGAGCCAGAGGTTGGCGGGGTTGGCGGGTTATACTGCACCGTGGTTTTGTCGTAGTACGTAAGCTTTGTGTACTGGAGAAAGTCGGGGTTGGGCGGCGGCTGGGGCATGCTTCCGGAGTTATTAAGCTCGTAATGCGAAACGGCATCCAGTATGGCTTGTACGTCTTGTTTGCGCTGGTCATTGCGGGCATTGCGCTGCAGCGTTGGTATGGCTTTCAAGATCATTAAAAGTATCAGTCCGGCGACCGCCAAGACAATCAAGGTTTCTACGATCGTAAAGCCAGCGGTTTTGGGTGTCCGTTTCGTGAGCATAGCCCTTTTACCCATGGCCTACCCTGTGCCGCTGAAGCCTGATTGGTTGACCAGGCCATAGATTGGCAGCAGGATGGCGGCGACAATAGTGATGGCGATAATTCCCATGATAATCATCATGACCGGTTCGATGAGGGTGCTGATGTTCTTGATCTCGTTGTC
>CAYLML010000021.1:0-6752 GCA_964384985.1 uncultured Candidatus Saccharibacteria bacterium
ATAAGCGCAATGGCACTTCAACCAGCGGTAAAAATAGCGAATAGCGCGAACGAACAGCTTGAACACCAGCGCCTGACGAGTTTAATCAACAGCATGGCCGACGCGGTGGTCGCCGTGGACAGGGACATCCGGGTGGTGCTTTATAATGCCGCCGCGCTTAATATCTTTGACGTCAACTCGATTAAAGTAGGGAGCAAGCTGGAGGACCTGTTCAAGCCCATAGACAAAGACAACCAGCCGCACGACATCACCGCAATGGTCAAGGCGGCCAAGGTTCCTACGACCAGCCGAGACCTCCTGCTTCCGTACCCGGACGGCAGTAAGATTAACTTATACCTGAGTATAGCGCCGGTTCATTTAGGCTACGGCGCCACCGGCCAGCGGGGATATGTGCTGCTGCTGCGCGACATTACCCGTGAAAAATCATTGGAAGAAGAGCGCGACGAATTCATCAGCGTAGTCAGCCATGAGCTGCGCACGCCGATCGCCATTTCCGAAGGCAATATCGGCAACGCGCAGTATATAGCCGAAAAGACGGGCGACATGACAGCTATAAAAAAGGCGCTTAAAGAGGCGCACAACCAGGTGCTTTTTTTGGCCGATATGATTAACGACCTGTCTACACTGAGCCGGGCCGAGCGGGGCACTCTTAAAGTCGAGGTTGAGCCTATTAACGTCCTGGAGCTGGTTAAGGAGCTCGCAAGCAACTACACTCCGGACGCTACGGCCAAACACATACAGTTGAAAACGGATATCGATCCAAGGCTCGAGCTGTTGCATTCCGGCAAGCTCTATGTGCGTGAAATACTGCAGAACTTTATCACCAACGCAATTAAGTACACGGCAAAAGGCAGTGTTACTATTGCTGCCAAAACCAAGCCCAAAGGCGTGGAGTTCTCAGTTACGGACAGCGGAATCGGTATTAGCAAAAGCGACCAGGAGCGGGTGTTTGATAAATTTTTCCGCTCCGAAGATTACCGCACCCGGCAGGCGAATGGCACGGGATTGGGCTTGTACGTGACTATGAAACTGGCGCGTTTGCTGCACGCCGAGCTGGGGTTAGAGAGCGAGCTCAACCACGGATCGACGTTTACTGTATTTGTGCCGAATCTCGAGTAGGCTTGAATGGTTCCGGCAGCTTGGCGATGACCCGCATAACGGGAATACATACGTTGCGGCCTTTCCAGAGGACTTCGCGGAATTCATGCTGCCACATGGAGTAGTTGAGCAGTCCTATGTCGTATAAGGCCGCGACCGGCAGCAGCCAAAGTCCTCTTACCAGGAAGCGCCGATATGTCAGGTTTATGAGTTTGGTGTAGATGACGATGTTTATCACGAGGCTGAGGCCGGACATAGCCGCGATAAGCCAGTGCCGGTTTACGGCTGAAACAAGCAGCATAATAGGAGGTAAAAGCAGTACGCTGAACTCGGCCAAGCTGACGGCCGCGGTAAACTCCGGCCGTCGGTGCAACTGCAAATAACGGGTACGTATGGCGGTGGCCCGCTGTTCATCCGCGGTCTTTTGCGAGCTGACCCCTATACTTTCGTCCGCTTGCATAAAACTATATCCGTCGTTGGCGGCAGCAGCCCGTGCAAGATAGCTTTCGGGCACGCCCTTTCGCCTGGCAGCCTCGAACCCTCCTGCGGCTTGCAGCGCCGCGCGGGTAATCAGCCAGCAGGTGCTGAGCACGGCCGGCCGGCGCAGCAAGCGCCGCGGCAAAGCCAGCTCCCAAGCATAACGGTTAGATTGCATGAACCACGCTGTTAAGCCGGCGGCCCGCGGCTCTGCATTGCGCGGCAAAACACTGAGCATATTTTTTCTTTTTTGCAGCAGCGTTTTGACGAGTACATCCAAGCTGTACGAGCTGAACCTGGTATCTACGCCACAAAACAGCAGCACGTCTCCGTTGGCGGCCGCGGCCAGCTGGGTGTACGCGTAGTTTTTAGCCAGCCAGCTATCCGGCGGTTCCTTGCCGGCGATAAACCGCACACCCGCGTGCGCGAAGCCGCGGATGATTTCCGGCGTGCGCTTATTTTGGGAGCAGTCATCAAGCACCAGGATTTCCAGTTTCGGGTATGTGCTGGCAAGCAGGGATTGCAGACATTCTTCCAAGTCCGTGGTTTCGTTGCGGGCCGGAATGGCGACGCTTAGCGCAGGCAGCTGCGCGTCAGCAAATTTTTGGGTCAGTTGCGGCGGTTTGGTGGTTCGCAGATGGCGCAGCGTAGAAACCAGCAATACGATGGCGCAGCCTAAGCTGATCAAGGCAGCAGCTCCCCACCACCACAAACCGGAAGCCGGACCCCAGGCGCGGTTGAGCCCCGCAATGGCCGCGGTTGCGGCCTGAAGGCCTATGAGCCACAGGCTGGTCTGCCTGGAGGAGTGGAAAAGGTAATCAGGTTGGATCCGGTCGGCGGCTACACGGCCAAGGTTAACGCATCGGTACAAGCTGAATAGTGAAATCAAACTGGCCCACGCGGCGGGATTTATAGCCGCCAGCCATGCCGTAGCCAGAGTTACCAGGGCCAGCACTGCCGGAGCGGCAGCCTTTCGCCGCTTCCACAGGGGCGACCACCACAACAGTAGTTCGAGGCAGCTGGCAACACCCAGTCCCAAAAGCGAAAGCATCATAGGCATAACTATATCAAATGGCAGCGACAGCGCTCTTGTTGACCTTCGGTCTGTCGGGTGCTATACTTGACGTACCGGCCTACAGTGCATGTAGGCTTTTTTATTTGTAACCGTAGAGGTTCAAGGAGTACTGGCTAACATGGCCGAAAAGAAACCGGCGAACAAACCCAAACGAAGAGTAGTGAAGAACCCGGAAACATTCCGCGAACGGGCCGTCAAGGCCGGTGAGGCGAGCGGCAAGCCCGGCAGCCGCGCACGTGCCGCGGACACAGGCAGTAAAGTCTTCGGCCCAATAGCCACCCCCTTCCGGCGTGTTTTCCAGTTGAAGCCGTTCAGGATTATAGGCAAGGTCCTGCTACCGGCATATTTCCGCAATAGCTGGCACGAGCTGCGCCAAGTAACCTGGCCGTCCTGGAAGCAAAGCCGCCAGCTGACATTCGCTGTCCTGATTTTTGCCATAGTATTCGGTGCCCTCATCGCCACAGTTGACTACGGTTTAGACAAGCTTTTCAGGAACATACTCTTAAAGTAAAGGTAAAGGATACGAATTATGAGCAGCAGCAAACGATACGATACAACGAAACAATGGTATGCCATCCATACCTACAGCGGTTACGAAGAAAAGGTAGCCGAAAGCATCCGCCAGCGCGCCGACAGCCTCGACATGAAGGATAAGATCTTCGAAGTACTCGTACCGAAAGAAAAAATGATCGAGATCAAGAACGGCAAGCGCCGTGTGGTCGAAAAGCGTATTTTCCAGGGTTACGTCCTGGTCCATATGAAGCTCTCCGAAGACGCCTGGTACATCGTGCGCAACACGCCGTCAGTCACCGGTTTCGTGGGCAGCGGCACCGACCCGACCCCGATCGAAACCGACGAGATTGAAAAGATCCAGAAGCGCATGGGCCTCGAGCAGCCAAAGCACAAGATCGATTTCAACATCAGTGAAGTCGTCAATATCATCGACGGGCCGTTCAAGGGCTTCGACGGCAGTATCAGCGAAATCGATCCGGCTAAGGGCAAGCTGAAAGTCCTGGTCAACATGTTCGGCCGCGAAACACCCGTCGAACTTGACGGCCTACAGGTAAAAAGGGTCTAGGGAATATGACACCTGAAGATTCACCGGAACAGCGTGGCTGGTTACCGCCAATGGGTAGCGCGGAGGCTTATAGGCTCGGTAGTAAGGCGATGTACTTATTCGCGTTCGCGAGTGTTCTTACGGTAGAAGTAGTGGCAGTGACCGCGGCGCGTCACCACAACCTTAATCTAGACGCGATGATGGCCGCTCCTATAGCGCCAATGCTCGCTGCTTTGGTAGGCATTGATCTTGAAGCACGCGCGCGGCTCGAAGAAACGAGCTCGCAGGAATCTGCCGAGGCTCCGTCGGCTACGTGACTGACCCTACAGTCATTGTCTAACAGCCGTGGCGACGATAGACAACAGGGATAATTTTTGATAGAATTAATCAGTTACGCACCAGAAAGATAAGGAATTATGGCAAAAGCAGTTAAAGCAAACCTCAAAATGAAAATTATGGGCGGCCAAGCCAGCGCGGCTCCGCCCGTTGGTAGTACCCTCGGCCAATACGGCGTGAACATGATGGATTTCATCCAGCCGTTCAACGACGCCACCAAAGACATGCGCGGCCAGATGGTCACGGCGCATATCACTATTTATGACGACCGCAGCCTGGCTTTCCGGGTTGTCGGCTCACCGACCGATGACCGCATCCGGGCCGAACTCGGCATCCAGAAGGGCTCGGGCAAGCCGAACAGCGAAAAAATCGCTAAGAAACTCACTGACGCCCAGCTGACCAAAATCGCCGAAGAAAAAGCGCATGACATGAACACGCAAGACGTCGACGCCGTAAAGAAGATGGTCGCCGGGACCGCCCGCAGTATGGGCGTGGAAGTCGAAGGTTGATGGCTCGGGGCGAGCACGCCGACGAGCAACAGTCGGATTCCCAGTCGATGCCTCGTATGAGTAAGTTAAAATACTATTCGTCTCTGGGCATAGCCACGATATTTGGCACTGCAGGCGCTGGTATAGCAGTTGACAGGTTCGCAGAGGGTAAGCCGGTGGATGCTACAATTGGTTTAGCAGGTGTAGCCGTTGCCGGTACATTCGCCAGCGATACTGTTCGGGATCGCCGTCGCGTAGAAGAAGCTGGCGGACAGCTGGAGCCACTTAGTGGCTCTGACCGGACCTCGCTTGGTTTGCGAGTACTTGGCGGTTCCGCTGTCGTAACGGCCGCCGCCGAATATTTCTTGATCGGTTCACAAACTATAGGAGAACTGATAGGTGATTCGATTATGGGAGCGTCAGGAGCAGGATTTGTAGGAGCAAGCTTTCTGTCAGGAGAGCGTAATTAAATTAATTTTTTGTGGGAGGCCTTAGGTCAAGGCCGTACGCACCACGAAGGGAGCAGTAATCATGGTAAAAACGAAGGCAGAACTTATAGAGGAAGCGAAAGCTTTGGGCATTGAGGCAGACGCCAAGCTCAAAGTGGCAGAAATCCAGGAGCTTATTGATAAGCAAGAAACGGCTGGGGCAGCGCCACTCTCGAAAAATGACGAGGAAGATGTCGCAACTGATGAAACATTGAGTATAGCCAAGGCCGGCAAACGCAGCGCCAAGTCACTAAAGGAAGTCGCTGAACAACAGGCCAAAGAAGAGCGTAAAGCCAGCGGCGAGGCCATCGAAAAACCTGCGAAACCCGTCACACCGGCTCGTTCGCGCCTGGAACGCCGCGGCAAACAGTACCGCAAGAGTGCCGAGCAAATCGAGAAGGGTAAAACGTACAGCGCGGAGCAGGCGCTGGCCTTAGCCCAAAAAACCAGCCACGTGAAGTTTGATGCCACCGTTGAATTGCATATCAGGCTGGGTGTCGATCCGCGCCAGGCCGACCAGAATATACGCGACAACCTCGTCCTGCCAGCCGGGACCGGAAAAACAGTACGGATAGCAGTATTAACGGACGATCCTGCCGCCGCAAAAAAGGCCGGCGCCGATATGGCGGGCACCGATGACTTGCTGGCAGAGCTGGAAAAGGGCAACCTGAACTTCGATACGCTAATCGCTACCCCGGCCCTTATGTCTAAATTAGGCAAATACGCACGGGTATTAGGGCCTCGCGGCTTGATGCCTAACCCTAAGAGCGGCACCGTTACCACCGATGTAAATAAAGCAGTTACCGATGCCAAAGCCGGCCGCGTAGAATACCGTGTAGACAGTACCGGCATTGTCCATCTCGGCATTGGCAAGGTTAGCTTTACCCTTGCGCAGCTGCTGCAAAACCTGCAGGCGGTTACAGCGAGCATTACAGCCAATAAGCCGCAATCGCTGAAGGGCAATTACATCAAATCCGTCTATCTCACTACAAGCATGGGCCCATCCGTATCTGTTGATCCAAGCAGTTTCGGCTCAGCCGGTTAAGCGTGGCATAATAGACTCATGATTTCTAGCATGCAGCCGATGCCGGGCGGTTTGGTAATTGCCTTTGAAGGGATTGACGGCGCGGGCAAAACGACACAGCTCGAGCTGGTGCGCGGTGAGCTGCAGGCCGCCGACCGGCCGGTACTGGTTCTGCGCAACCTTGGCGGCACGCCTATCGGCGAGGCGCTTCGCGAAGTTATGCTCTCGCCCCTGAAGCGTCCCCCGCTGACCGACTTCTTCGTTTCATTAGCTATACAGGAACCTCTGCTTGAGGTTATTGATAATGCCCGGGCCGAAGGCAAGATTATACTGCTCGACAGGAGCCCGCTATCCCTCGCGGCATATCAAATTTACGGTACCGGCATAGACGAATCAATCGGCTGGCAGCACGTCCAATCAGGCATGGACAGGATTAAGCCGGATGCTGTTATTTTGTACAATACCGATGTTGAAACCGCGCTTTCACGCGCCCAGGAGGCTACCGGCCGGTCCGATTACTTTGAGAGCAAGTCGCCGGAATATTTCAATAAGGTCGCGGAAGGATATCGGATTGTCGCCGAACGCTATCCGGCCATTAAAGCTATTGACGCGTCGCAGCACATTTCTGAAATCCATAGCCAGACAATGGCGCTCATTAGCCCCTTGCTTACCGGGAAACCTTAGAGGCTTTCTTGACGCGCATGGCGCG
>CAYLML010000021.1:6762-9057 GCA_964384985.1 uncultured Candidatus Saccharibacteria bacterium
GCGCATAAGACCGGTCATGGTCTTTGGGAAATTGCGCACACCGTCCTGGTATCCCAGATAACGGTCCTGCCAATCAGGCTCGTATTTGCCCTTGAAGCGTCGCAGGCCGCTAAATGAGTAAAACCTGTCGCCGTTCGCATAAGCGAAATGCAGCAAGGTATCGATGAGGCCTCGCTGCTCTTTGTCTATGCTGTCCAAGCCCACAAGCGGGCATAAGCCCAGATTGAGCCGCTTAAAGCCTCGTGCGGACAATTCCCGGACAAGTTCCATAAGCAGAAAGTCGTTGATGTTGCCGGGACTTTTGGCGCTGCGGCGCAGCAGGTCGTACGTCGCTTCTTCAGGGTCAAAATCAGCCGGCACAAGATTGGCAAAGGCCTGGATAGTGCCTGCCGCGTCCCGGATCGCCATGACCTCGCAGAGCTGCATATAATCAGAAGTATAGTAGCCCATCACGAAGCCGCGCTCGGTCCGCCCGCCTTGGCTGAGCCATTCTTGTGAAACAACTTGCAGACGTTCAAGGACGGCCGGGTGGTGCGGCGGTTTGAGTAGTTCGCTCGTGTATTCCTGCTTAGTGAACTTATTGCGGATCTGGCGGAAGTATTTATCGGCGGCTAATTTATCTTGAAAGTTCGCGATGCTTAGTAAGGCCTCCTCTCCGAGTTTTTGCAGCACGTATCCCTCTTGCTCATACAGCGCGCGGTATTGCCCGCCGACATGCACTAGCGCCGGCAGCCAGTCATTGTTAAAACATAGCTGCCCGAACTCTCGTAGGAGCACCGGGAAGCGGTCAGGGTTGCCTGTCGGGTCGCCGACACATAAAGCCACGCCGCGGTGCACGCTGAACGAGAGCGCGCTTTCGCCGCTGTCGTCAAAAAAGTACTGCTTATCATGAGGCCACAGTTTGAAAAAGTCTTCGCTTGGCCCGCCGTACTGCTTGAGTAGCCTTGTGAGATGTTCGCGTTCATGGGCCTGGCCAGACAGGCTGGAACGCAGCGGCTGGAATAGCGAAATTGCCACGTATAAGAGCGCGACAAAGCTGACAAACGACAGCGAATCCGCAAATAAATGGGCCCGTTTGGTGTACGGGTGGAGGGGTCTGTTCGTAGTGAGATCGAACTGGTCCACGGTGTAGTGAACGGCTGTCGGCAGACTTATCTCCTGGTGAAAATCCGACTTATCGAGCAAGAGAAACCCGGCAACCCCGTACAACAGCGCGACGATCAGTGCTATGACGGCGAAGCGGGTCGCGGACCGGAAGCCTTGTATATCACTTTTAACTATGAAGTCTTTCTGGAATATAAAAAGCAGGCCGAGGACTGTCACCGGCAGCAGGAGCGCCTTGACTACCTCATGCCCCGACAGCGTATGGTCGGCCAGATTATCCAGCATGCCGGACAACCCAAGCCCTAAGTAAAAAATATACACGACAACTGTTACCAGCCAGGCTGTGCGTTTTTGTCTTCTAAGCAGAGTGCTCAGGTATAGCAGCCCCAGTCCGATTAACAGCGGGACGTCGACGACTATATCCGTCAGCCTTGAACCGTGGTGCGCGGCTATCTGTGCCAGCAAAGTAAGAGCGAGAATATATACCCCGTGTGCTCCTACCAGAAGACTAAGGAATTGCACGGCGAACCGCCGGTGAACCTGTAATTGGCTGCCCAACGCGGGAGGAATGTCCATTAGGCTATTGTACTAAATCGCGCGGCACGGCGAGCCAGATAAAGCATAAACGGATATAAAACACCTATTTGCGTAAAAATCACATTATTATTGTGCTTGCGAAACGGATCGCCGCTCGACTACAATAGTTAAAGATATGGAGGAAGCTCGTGGGAGTTTACAGCAACACGCAAATTAAGGCGGCCTTGGACGAAGGACATATTATCTGCCACCCGTTCAACGCCAAGCACATCAGCCACGCCAGCTTGGACGTAACGCTCGGTTACCACTATTACCGCATCGAGCGAATGAACGAGCGCACCATCTATAACCCTTTTGACTCAGAAGACGTGGAACGGTACTTTGACGGCCCGTACAAGGCCATGCCGCACGGAGAATGGTGCAAGCTTAACGGCTTCAAGCCGCTCGCTAACATTCCGCCCGAACATCCGGTAATCAGCCTGAAGCCGCGCGAACGCATACTGGCCCATACCCACGAGTTTTTCGGCATCAAGCCGCCTGGTGCCTACGAGATCAAGTCCCGTTCCAGCTGGGGGCGCAATGGTGTAGCGGTTTGCTTCGATGCCGGCTGGGTCGACCCCGCCACCTCCGGTGAGCCCTGGAGCGCGAAGGTGC
>CAYLML010000022.1:0-8959 GCA_964384985.1 uncultured Candidatus Saccharibacteria bacterium
TGCCGAGGCATATTGATAACCTTCGGGCTGAGGCTGGTGCGTAGCTACCAGCGAAAGCGCGCCGTGGTCTATGTGTAAGTTGGTCGGGCTGGCTGTATAATACTGGGCTTCTTGGTTGTCATTCTGGGGTTTGCCCTGAAAAATATTCCAATAGCGGTCGTTCGGCTGTCCGCTGCCGTGAGTAAAGTTTTGCGCCCAGGTAGGGTACGTGGAAAATTGTGAGCTGGCTTGTGCGGGACCTGCAGAGGTAATCTTGCTTGGCGCTTCGGTTTTCTGTCCGGATATACCACTGAGTAAATCGGCATAGCCTTTGGCCCATAGACGTCCGCAAAATATACCGAAAACACCCGAAATAATTACCAGCATGAACAGCAATTTTAATGAATAGCGGCCGGTACTTGGATTTTTTGGCCCGGCTGTTTTTTTACTTTGTTTGCGAGCCGATTTAGCAGGCAAGTGGAAAAGTTTGCGAAAGCGCTTATTTATACGTCGCGTTTGCTTATGGAACTTCCTGTTTTGCCGGCGATAGGACCGTATTAGCTGTTTTTTGCGTTTCGTGATCCTGCGCGAGATAATTTTTAAACGTCGCTGCAGTTTACTGCGACGCTTACGAGCCGGTTTCGCGGGCTTTTTAACCGGGGTATGGGACTTGCTCACTATAATGTTATTTTAACATAGAGTATGATAATATGCAATATAATAGTATGGTATATTTAAATAACTGTTTGTATTACAATAGGTGGCAAGCATGGATCACAAAACCGTTGAAGAATACATTATGAGCATGCCGAACGCGCGGCTCGATTATCCGTTTGGCGAGGAGGTGGCGGTCTATAAGGTAGACGATAAGATGTTCGCGCTTATCAGCGAAGGCAAGACTCCGGTGCGGCTCAGCCTAAAATGTGATCCGGAGCTATCAAAGGTTTTGCGCGAGCGGTACGAGGAAGTTATGCCCGGGTATCATCTGAACAAAAAACATTGGAACACGTTGGTGCTCAGCGGCCAGTTGGAGTGGGACGACGTCCAGGGATTGATTCGCCATAGCTACGATCTGGTGGCCGGCAACCAAACGGACGTCGGTCTTAATTAGACGGGGTGGCCAGCTGGACGGCCAGGAGCTGAACCTGCTGGTAGCTGTCCAGAAGTATGGCCCGGCCGTTTTTACCCTTATCCAGTTTGTATGCCTTCTGCAGATCGGTGGCATATGTATTGAGCTGGCCTTGCATGATTTGCTGGAACGTTTGGTTATACGTACCCGCTGTCGCCGCCGCGGCCAGCTGGTTGTCGGTGTCCGCGGAAACCTTTAGGTTGAGCTGCTGGGCTTTGATTTTTTGGTTCCCCGCGGTAAGGTACGCGATGAGCTTGCCTTGGGAACTGGCCACGCTCAGCTGCAGGGTTGCAGAGAAATTCTGATTCGTGCTCAACAGGCTCTGCTGGTTGGCAGTCGTTACCAGGTGGATCAGTTCTTGCTGGTCTTGCGCGACGCTTATGAGAGCAGTGGCATTGGCGCTTGTGCCGCCAAAAATTCCCCTAAGGATCACAATGACGATAATCACAACCACTATAGCCCCGGCGGCAACACCGATGCGGCCTATGAGCGAGCCGCCCCCCGGGAGCCTGGATAACAGCGGCTGCCTTGGCGGTTTGGGCGGACTCGTGATAAAGGCATAAGACTGGTCCGGCGACTCTGGCGATGGCGCGGCCGGCTGGCCTTGGTACTGGTCCGGTGGTAGTGGACTTGCCGGCGCCGGACTGGCGCCGGGATATACTTGGCCGACTGGAACGGTTTGCATCGGCGGCTGCAACGGTTCGCCAGTCCCGGCTCCGGGGTTAATCTGCGCCAGTCCCGGTTGTACCACGCGCTGTTCAACGTAGGCGCCGGCGTATTGCTGCAAGTGAGGCGGCAAGGTGTCTTTCAAATGCTCATTCATGGCATCGGCCGCGTGCTGCGGCACATACGTATCACCGCCCTGGTATTGCTTTAAGTGGTCCGGCAGCGAGTGCTGCATATGCTCGTTCATCGCCTGCTCGATGTGGGGCGGCAGGTAGGTTTGCCTGTTGCGGGAAAATTGGGCAGAGCCTGCAGAGGTGGAACGGAACGGGTTTGAAGGACGAAGCATGGGTTTAATTAAACCATAAGCTTCTCCCATACGTGAAGTGCACCCCCGGCGTCTGTTATCCTTTACATATGACGAAACAGCAGCGTTTGGTGCTGGTGGTAAGTATTCTGGCCTCGTTCGTGGCATTTTTGGACGGCGCGATCGTGAACGTCGCGCTGCCGGCCATACAGCATGAACTTGGCGGCGGGCTCGCGGCCCAGCAGTGGGTGGTTGACGCTTATTTGCTGACGCTGGGGTCATTTATATTGATTGCCGGCTCGCTGTCCGATCTTTTGGGGCGCAAGCGGATCCTGACGCTTGGTTTGCTGGGTTTCGGGGTTGCCTCGCTGCTCTGCGCCGTAGCGCCCTCCAGCGGCTTACTGATATTTTTCCGCGGATTGCAGGGGGTGGCCGGCGCGCTGCTGGTGCCGAGCTCGCTGGCTATCATTATCTCGACTTTTTCTGGCTCGGCACAAGGCAAGGCCGTCGGCACCTGGACGGCCTGGACCGGCATCTCGTTCCTGATTGGGCCGCTGCTTGGCGGCCTCCTGGTGGATTCGGTGGGCTGGCGCTGGATCTTTGCCGTTAATGTGCTGCCGATCGCCGTTACGCTGTATCTGTTGCGGTCGGTGAAGGCTGGTCAACAGACACAAAAGGCCAAGGTCGATTTCATCGGAGCGTTCTTGTGCGCGCTAGGCCTGGGCGGGGCGGTATACGCGCTCATCGAGCAGCCGCACTACGGCTGGAGCAGCCCGCTGATTTATGCGACGCTCGCCGTGGGCTTGGTATCGCTCATCGCCTTTCTTATATATGAAAATAAGGCGGCCAAACCAATGCTGCCTCTGGGCTTATTCCTAAACCACAACTTCAGCGTCGGCAACGTGGCGACGCTTGGCATTTACGCCGGTTTGAGCATCGCGACGTTCCTGATCGTGCTGTTCCTGCAGCAAGTGAGCGGTTACTCCGCTCTGACAGCCGGCTTAGCGCTGCTGCCGGTGACGCTGATTATGTTTGTATTGTCCCCGCGTTTCGGGGCGCTGGCCGGCAAGCACGGCCCGCGCTACTTTATGGGTTTCGGGCCAATACTGGCCGCGGCCGGCTTTTTACTGATGTTGCGCATGACGCCTCACGCGCACTATTTCACCCAGCTATTCCCGGCGGTCTTGCTGTTCGGGATCGGCTTGTCCATCACGGTCGCGCCGCTGACCGCGGCAATACTCGGAGACGTGCCGCAGGCGCAGGCCGGTATAGCCTCGGCAGTCAATAACGCCATTGCCCGTATCGCGGGACTGCTGGCCATCGCCGCCGTTGGCGCGGTGGTCGCCATCCAATTCGGCAACTCGCTGCAGCATACGTTGGCAGGCCGGGTACCGGACAATGTCCTCCAAAAAGCCAAGCAAACCTCACTGGTGACCACTCCTCCCGCGCCGTACCGGCACGACGCAGCCTTCAAGCGGGCTATGACCGATGCCTCGGTCTCGGCCTACCGGACAGGCATCATAGTCACGGCCGGACTCGTCATTTCCGGCGGCATCGTCTCGCTCATCGGCATTAGAAATGGCGAAAAAGCAAAGCGATAACCTAAAGCAGACAATAAAGCTCAATCACTACATTGACAATTCATCAAGCTTATGCTAAAATGCATTTGTGAATACAAATAAAAACGCTCTCCCCACAGTTCTTGAAAGTGACAAGCTTCCGTTTCCGGTATTAATCCCTAAGGATGGTAATTCCGATCCGGATAAAGGGGCGTATTACCAACTTAAAGCCCAAGCAATGAGGCCTGATTATAGAGCACCTGACCAGGGTCCTGAAGTAGCGGTAGTCGGTTATGGAGTTGACAGGTCCAGGGTTATGGCTGAAGCCGAAGATGAGTTTAGGACAAGGGCCGTAGAAAACCGCAACGTCAGCCGTGCTCCCCAGGAGCTTGTCGATAAACTGCATGCATTAAGCGAAGTGAGAGGCCAGCTGGATGATCCGAAACCTCGTATAAAGCGGTTTTTACCTAACAGGCAGGAGCGGTTAGGCGAAGAAGCAGGACGCTTACAGGATGAGGTGGCAGCTGATGGAACGGTGGCGTATGGGACACGCAGGCAAGCAATAGAAGCGACTCATGCACAGTATCAGCTTGATTTACCTTCCGCACGGTCAATCGAGCGTACCTTAACAGATGAAAGTTCAATGGCAAGGGCAAGCCACTACGATTTTATGGCATCCAAGATAGGGGATTGGGCCGGCGCGTTATACGACCAGCCGCTCAGTCAGGCTTTTCTTGAAGCCTACCCCGGTATAGAGTTTACGCCGAAAAATCTCGCGTATCTGGAATTTAGACAGGATCAACTGAAGGGACTTATCGACGAATATGAGAATCCCCGCAGAGCTGGTGAGGATATAAGTCCTGACAAGGAAGCAGAACTGGAAGCTATGCGCCAGCAGTTATCTTATGCAAGTGAACTGCTTGATGCTGCTCGTCATGAGCTCGGCATTGGAGTTGAAAAACGCAAAGACAGCTAATCTTGCCCCGATTGATTAATACCGTTAAGCTTGCCACTTCTGAGTGGCTGCTGGATACTTAAGGTATGGACGCGGTTGAAGAGGTAAAGCAGCGCTTGAGCATCGAGGATGTGGTGAGCGAGTACGTGCAGTTGAAGCGCGCCGGCCGGAACTGGCGGGGCTTAAGCCCGTGGACGAACGAAAAGACGGCCAGTCTGATGATCAGCCCCGAAAAGCAAATCTGGCACGATTTCAGCTCCGGCAAGGGCGGCAATATGTTCAGCTTTGTCATGGAAGTCGAAGGACTGGACTTTAAGGGGGCGCTGGAGCTGCTGGCGCGCAAGGCCGGCATCGATATGGAACAGTACCGCGCGGCTGGTCCGCGCCGCGGTCCGAACAAAGAGCGCCTGCACGAACTGTTGGACCTAAGCGCTAAATTCTATCAGGTACAATTTTCCAAAAACCAGTCGGTACTGGAATATGTGCTCAAAAAACGCCAGTTTACCAAAGAAACCGCGCTGGAATGGCGCATCGGTTACTCACCGAATAACGGCTCCGCACTGATCGAATATGCTAAAAGCAAAGGTTTCACGGAAGCCGAATTGCAACAGGCCGGCTTGAGCGCGCGCAGCTACCGGGGCGGTACGCAGGATATGTTCCGCGGCCGGCTGATGATTCCGCTGCAGGACCCGCAAGGTCGGATGATCGGATTCACGGCCCGCTTGCTCGAAGACGATCCGAACGCGCCGAAATACATCAACACGCCGCAAACAGTTCTGTATGACAAAAGTCGGCATATTTATGGCCTGCATCTGGCCAAGGAATCCATCCGCAAGTCGAAATTCGCGGTGCTGGTAGAGGGCAACCTGGATGTCATAGCCAGCCATCAAGCCGGCGTGCGCCAGGTTGTCGCGACAGCCGGCACGGCCCTGACCGAATCACACCTCAAAGCCCTCAGCCGTTTCACTGGTGATATCCGTCTGGCTTTCGACGCCGACAAGGCCGGCGTAGCCGCTACCGAACGGGCGATCCCTATCGCCTCGAAGGTTAAAGTCAGCCTGAGCATCATTGATATACCGAGCGGCAAGGACCCGGACGACCTTATCCGCCAAGACCCGAAACTCTGGCAGGATGCTATCACCAAGCACCAATATGCCCTGGACTGGCTTATGGAGCGCTATAGCAGGGAATTGGATATAACTTCCGCGCAGGGCAAGCGCGAATTCAGCGATATACTGCTGCCCGTAGTCCGCGGCCTCGCCGATGACGTGGAGCGCGACCACTACTTGAACGCCATCGCCGGGAAAATCGGCACCAGCCGCGAAGCCCTTGACCAAAAGTTCCGGAAAACCGGCGGCGAGGCCGCGCCGCAGCGCCATCGCAGGGTCAACGTCAGCCAAGCAGTTCTAGACAAAGCTTCCATAGAGAACAAAAAAACCCAGGACAACTTCTTGTGTCTCCTGCTGATGCGCCCGACTTTGCGCGAATTCCTCAAGCTAATAACCCCCGAAATGCTGTATACCGATGAAGCCCGCGCACTTTTGGAATTTCTTAAAGAAAACCCGGATTTTGATGGAAAAGGCGACCTTAAAACAGTGCAAAACATTGCCGATTATGTTAAAATAGAATCATTACTCTATGAGGAGCTTTACCAGAGCCTCGAGCTTAACGAACTTCATGACGAAGCCGCTCGATTGCAGGCACGACTGGTGGAAAATTTTGTAAAAACGAAAAAAAACGAACTCGCCCGGCAGCTTGATTCCTCCGACCAGGAATCGACCCGCGAGCTGCTCGGCCAGTCGAAAAAATACGACGCGTTATTGAACAAAGTGAAAGGAGCCATACATGGCCAAAGCTAAAGCAAAGGACAACAAACCGGCTGAAGAACAATCAGTCGAACAAATTAAACAGCAGTTAATTGAACGCGCGAAGCGCGATAAGCATATCGAGCAGCGCGACATTTTCGCCGCCATTCCGGAAACCCCCGAAAACGCCGAAATGCTGGATTCGCTGTATACCGAACTGGCTGATTTGAACATTGAAATAACGGCGTCCGAACCGGACGCGGTAAAACTGGATGACACATGGACTGCCGAAGAGGAAGAGGAAGAAGAACCGGCGGCCAGCACAGCCGTCTACCTGGACGATGACGTCGCTGACGACTCAGTCCGCCTGTATCTGCGCGAGATCGGCAAAATCCCGCTGCTGTCCGCCGAAGAAGAGCTGGCGCTGGCCAAGCGCGTGGTCGCCGGCGACAAAAAAGCCAAGGACGAGATGGCCGAAGCCAACATGCGCCTGGTGGTATCGATCGCTAAGCGCTATGTCGGCCGCGGGCTGGACCTTCTGGACCTGATTCAGGAAGGCAACACCGGGCTGCTTCGTGCCGTCGAGAAATTCGACCCGGACAAGGGCTTCAAATTCTCTACCTACGCTACCTGGTGGATCCGGCAGGCTATTACGCGTGCCATTGCCGACCAGGCCCGCACCATCCGTATTCCGGTGCACATGGTCGAAACCATCAATAAATTGCTCAGGACCCAGCGCCGACTAACTCAGGAACTCAACCGCGAACCGACCAACGAAGAAATCGCTGCCGAGATGGAAATCGACGTCGACAAGGTCGAACACATCATGAAGATCAAGCAGGACATTTCTTCGCTTGACGCCTCGATCCGCGACGATGAAGAAGACAGCGTGCTGGCTGACTTTATCGAAGATGAAGACACGATCAGCCCCGAAGAATCCGCCACGGGCCAGCTATTGAAAGAGCAGGTGAAGGATATGCTATCGGCCCTGACCGAACGCGAGCAAAAAATCCTGAAACTGCGGTTCGGCCTGGAAGACGGCAAATCGCACACTTTGGAGGAGGTCGGCCAGGAATTCAGCGTGACCCGCGAACGTATCCGCCAGATCGAGGCCAAAGCGCTCGCCAAATTGCGCAAGCACCGCGACGCCAAAAAACTCCACGACTACATAAAGTAGTTTACATACACAAGATTTTATAGTATAATATGTCGAAATGAGAAGTATTACAGCCAGTCTGGGCGAGATTGAGCGACTTGCTGACGCGATGACGGGCACCCCGGTTATGGACACGGCGGTGAACTATGTCGTGACGCACGGAGATAACGGAGGTCTTGCGTATAATCGTCAAGCACCTCTTGGCCAAAGCACGGACGTGAAGGTATTTAGCGCACTGAATAACGGGCAGGCAGATGATGGCCGGACTTGCGAAGTCACACTGAGGACTTTTTCGGATGAAGGGGCTTACAGGAAAACAGTCGTCTTTGGCAAAGACTCGGAATTGCTCGGTTTGATTATTAGCAGCGTGCCTGGAGAAGTCGAGCCATGCCAAGTCGAGGGTTTTAGCAGGACAGCTAGCGCTCTACTGCTCGACAGCATTGTAGAGAACCTATACCAGATAGCACCGGAATTGAAGCCGGAACCCGAGCATTGGGAAGTCACCGCTTAATCGCTTAGCCCAGCTTGACCCCTATTTCATCCATGAGCTTGGCCAGATTAGCCTCAAGCCGATCAACCGCCACGTTGTTCGCTAGGTAATAGTCGGCATTGGCGATCGGGCCGCCCTTTTCCAGGTTTTCAATTTCCGCGTAGTCACGCGCGCTGGCTTCGGTCTCTGTTAATGGCCGCTCTTTACGTGTGGCCAGCCGCTGATGCCGCAGTCCGCGCGGGGCCACCACGGCGACGATAATTGCCCGGTCCTCGAGCGAGTTCTTGAAAATTTTATACTCGGTCCAGCTGTACAGGCCGTCCACTACGACGCAGTCGTGGCCTTCTTCGAACTGTTTTTCTATGCGTGAGATAATGCGCACGGCATAGGCGCCTTTGCCTTCTTTGGCCCGGATGTCTTCGCGCACGACCCGCTCATTCGCCTCGTTCACTTCCAGCCCGCGCTTTTTGATTTCGTCCAGTGTAATCCCGCCGAAATAACTCGACGGCAAGCCTTTGGCCTTCAGGTAATTGACGCACACGCTTTTGCCCGCGCCGGGCATGCCCACGAATACGATCGCCTTTTTTTCTTGCATCTGTTTATTGTACTAGAAGCTTTGGTTTAGTATAAGGGGGTGGATAAAACATAGCCGGAACTCAGGAAATCTTTGCAGCAGGCGCGCTTGGCTTTGACGCCGGAAGAACGCCGCCGGTATTATCAAGAACTGGTCACCTCGGTGGCGCAAGGCGCCCATCCCACCAGCGACCTCGTCACCAAATTTGACGCGTATCCGGGCACCGAACAATTCTCCGTGACGGTGGATCATTACGCCGTGGTGGATGGCAAGTACCTGTATTTTGACCTGCCGTTCACGCCCTCGCTGTTCCCCGTCGGGGCCGACACGCGCACGCTGCCG
>CAYLML010000023.1:0-8824 GCA_964384985.1 uncultured Candidatus Saccharibacteria bacterium
AACCGGGTAGTACGGCGGAAAAAGTTGCGGCGCCGGGTAGACCATATGAAATCATCTTTATGCATAAAGCCGACGGCGGCCACCAATACGTCAACTTTTTTAACCAGTTCCGGATAACGCTGGAGCATGCGCGTAACGACTACGAAGCCGAAAGAAATACTGACTATTGATACTCTCTTTCGCTTATAACGCATCTTGATAAAGGCGGCTAAGTAGTCCGCAAACGCGTCAATTGTGGGCCGCTTGCCGATCTTGTAGAAACTGTCCATGCCGCCGAAACCAGGCAGGTCAGGCATGGTAACTGCGCCAAGTTCATTGTAATTCTCTACAAGGCTCCACCAGCGTTCAATCATCGCGTGGTGCCCGTAAACAATCAGTATCTCGCGGTTTTTGCCCGCTGGTGCCGGCATATGGAGCATGCGGCCTTCAAGCCCGTTCATATCCAGGGGCACTATATAATCAGCGGCATTTTTTGACATTGTTTGAGGCATAATTGACCTTAAATCGTTCCTGCTACTGTAGCAGATTGACCCCTTATGGTCAATCTGACGTCATCTGTTGCTTGGGTAATCACCGGGCAAGATACTTCATTAAACCGGGCGTAAGGATAATCAGCAGGAAAGCCGCGTCGCCAACCCAGACCGAAGCCACCACGATAAGGAACGACAGGATCACCAAAGCCTTATTGCGTATATCCGCCGTGACCTTCAGTTCTTGAGACATGTCGCCTTGCAGCTGGACCTTGGCATGAGTGGCATAGCTCCACTGCCAGTAGCTTATCAGGATCAGAATGAAGAAGTTGAGCGGCAGCATGAGGCGGCCCAGCACCAGGTATCCGTAGCGTCCGGCAATACTGGTGTTCAGCGGTATAAGTACGACGACCAGCAGGCGCAAGGTGTTGATCATGATCAGGTGGCGGTTGGCTTTTTTGATATATTCGAATTGGCGCATATGCACGGCCCACATCGAACCGAGCATCAGGAAACTTATAACAAAGCTCAAGATACTGTCGCGCGAGCTCCAGAGCGCGTGGAAAAGCTGGGAGCTGGTCAGGTCGTTGCCGAGGAGCCGCGGATTCAAGTCGAGCACTAAGAGGGTCATAGCAATGGCGAACACGCCGTCTGACAGGGCCTCTAAGCGGCGGGTTGAGAAGAGCTGGTTCTCATTCGAGAGCTTATATCGCATTAATCCGCATTATAACAGATGGGCATGTTTGTATTCCCCCTGTTTATCGGTTAAAATCAATCTGAGCTATTGGGGCGTCGCCAAGTGGTAAGGCACCAGTTTTTGGTACTGGCATTCGGGGGTTCGAATCCCTCCGCCCCAGCCACATTTGTTCTACTAAGATCAGGCTAACAATCATGAAGAAATGGCAAAATGAAGGCTACGCCGACCGCACACTCCGCTTGGTCATCGCGCTGATCGCGGCCTTAGCCGCATTCAATTCACGTGGCGGTGTTATGGTCGTTTGGTGGATGATTTGCGTCATTGCCGCTATTTCCGGGCTGAGCGGTCTTGCCCTGCCATACAAATTGCTGGGCGTTTCAACTTTGAAGAAAAATAAACAGGCGTCCATTGCTTACGTGGTGGTTGTCACCGTTATAATATTCGGTGCAGCGTACGCAGGACGAAGCTGGATCAGGCAAACGGTCATACCCTTCGGGTTAACCATTATGTATAAACACAGTGTTGATCGCGACTTTAAAGCTCAGTTTTCATCTACCAATAAAACATTTGCTTCCTTAGGCGTCACTTTAGGCGCGCCAAGTGGTGCAAGCTGCGGAGGTATGGCTACTTATTTTCAGGATTTCTCTGAAACCGTACCATGCGCTAAGTACCAGCAAGGTGGCAAATCGGTAGTCACCAACGACTTTAAAGTATCGTGGGAGCAGAAGTCGCGGGCGCTAGAAAATCATTTGCTTTCAACAGGTTGGCAGAAACAAAGCTATTCAAACAACTACGGTCCTGTAAAATCGCTTGACGGTATATTTGGCTCTGGCGTTTACGGCACGGGAGGGGATAATCGCTACATAAAGTCCGTCGGTAAAGATGACTGTTCCCTAGACATCGTCTATGTCCCGCAAATCTCTGGATTTCCTCCCTTTTATATATACGAAAGCTGCGAACGTGACATTAAGATTTTCGGAGGTTCTTATAGCCCATAAAAGTTAGCTAGGTAAACATCTGGCTTATGTTAGTCTTTAGTAAAGCTATGCACAAACACAAACATTTATTACCGATACTAGCCCTGATCGCAGCCAATTCGCTATGGGGGTTAAGTGCGCCGCTTATAAAGGTTGGATTGCAGTCGATCCCTGTTCCTATTTTTATCGCGACGAGATTTTTCTTGGCTGCTATGCTGCTAGCGCCGTTGGCCCGTAAGGTGTGGCGGCCTTTGAACGGCAGTCAGCTGCTCGTGCTGGCTCTTGCCGCGACGCTCGACATTACGCTCAGTGTGCCGGCGGTTAACCTGGGGCTTACTAAAACGACCGCTAGCAACGCAGGCACCATTTGGCTGCTTATGCCGATACTGTTGTTTTTGCTATCCGTAGCGTTTCTCAAGGAAAAGCTCCAGCTTAAAACTTTTATCGGCATTATGCTCGCCCTGGCCGGGTCTCTGGTAATTATTGGCAAACCTTGGAGCAGCGGAGGTATGACATCATTAACCGGTAACTTGCTCGTTCTGTTGGCTGTCTTCTTAAATGCGCTAGCCATTATTATAATTAAGCCGCTTACAAAGCACTTCCACCATTGGCAGATCACCTTCTTGTACTACCTCATTGGCGTTATACCCCTTATGATCTATGCGAGTACACAGCTCGGCAGCTGGCAGGTAAGCAAGACGACTGCCCATAGCTGGGCCGCGTTCGTAGCTTGCATACTGATATCGGTCCTATCCAATCCGTTGTTTTACTACGCGCTGCGGTCCAAGACTGTTCAAAACGCCAGTGTCTACCAGTACCTTGATCCGCTCGTGGCAGTAGTGGGCGCCTGGTTTTTGCTCGCGGAGAGGCCGGTACCATTGTTCTATCTGGGTGTAATCTTTATCGTTGCCGGCGTCTATATCGTTGAGATGCGGCCAAAGCCCAAATTATCTACTTGACGGCGGCGTACCACTGTTTGACATCATCATCAGCAGTACCGTACCAGTTTTTCTCGAGGCGTTCTTTACGTAGACGCAACAGCCCGAGCGAGCAGTCGGCAATGTAAATTGCATCGTCATCATAATCTGTCACGAACGAATAATGCCCGTTGCCGGAGAACGCGTTAAAATAGTTCAAAATCACGTATAGTCCTTTGTCAATGTTGCGTTCAATGTCTTGCATGGAGGCGTTCCCTTTGCTTTCCACCACTTCCACGCCAACTTCCTTGCAGGCCTTGAGCATGTTCGGTTGCGGCGTGCCTCTGCCGGGTATTGCCTCGCATATCTTGACCATTTCGTCTTCGCTGCGCGAAAAGTCACCCTTCATGCGCAAGATATTCATAATTGTGCAGGGGCCGCAGCTGTACGGCAACACCTGCTGATGAATGTTATAGTCTGAGAGTACTTTTTTAATATTCATGTAGCAATGGTAGCATAGCCACTTATCCACACTCTCGATTGACATATAGACAAACAATACGATAATAAGGATCAGCGGTGGGAGAAAACATAAGGAGGGGAGCTTTATGGCAACTCAATCAGACGCGAAGCGGGTGAGTAGTGCGCTCGAAGTTCGTGGTATGCTTGCGATCATCTTCGGATTCGCAGCGGTATTTTGGCCAAAACTAACATTGGTGACACTGGTGTACCTCATCAGCGCCTTCCTGTTGGCTAACGGCCTCGTAGCATTAGTAATGAGCCTGGTTGACGCCAGCAAAGAAAAGAATACCGTTGTCTCAACAGTATTAGGGACCGTCATGGGCGTCATCGAGATCGGGGTAGGTGTGTACCTGTTGCGACATGTCCACGTAGCCTTCACCACCTTTATTTTGCTGGTCGGCTTCGCGCTGATCCTGCGCGGGTTGGTAGAAGTCTTTAATGGTCTGTTTGAGGCAGGGGACAGCGCCCTTTACCGCACTTCGACACTACTGATCGGGGTTATAGCGGTAATCGCGGGCGTGGTACTGCTTTTTCAGCCTCAAACCAGCGGCATAGCGTTCGTGTGGATTCTGGGTCTCTACGCGCTCTTGACGGGGCCGCTCATGATAGCCCTGGCACTCGACATAAACAAAAAATAATATTTAGCCGGTATCTTTAGCACTACTCTAAGGGTACCGGTTTTAATTTGGCTAAGTTGCAGGAGGGTGCTCAATCTCGGTAGGCGGTGACTGTGCCTGTTGCTGAGCAGCTTCATGCCTGGCCCGGTACAGTTCAGTTGCTACTTCGATACTTCGAAGCAATGCCTCTTGAGTACCGCCTCGTGATAGGTCATGTATATCTTTGGCAGTGCCATCAAGCATGGGCCCAACGGCACGGAAGCCGCCCAATTCCTGTAGCATTTTATAGGTGTAATTACCACCCTGGCCATCGGGAAAAATAAACACGTTCGGCATCTTGCCACCGACCAATTCAACGCCAGCCTTTGCGGCCTTCTTTTCGAACGTTGCACGGTTCGTGGCGGCATCACCTTGAATCTCACCGTAGGAGATTATTTCAGGGTGTTTTTTCTTGAAAGCCTCAGCAGCTTCGACAACGCTTGCCACGCCCTCTAGTCCATGACCTTTGGCGCTTCCAAACGTCGACAGCGAAAGAAACGCTACCACCGGCTCGTAACCTAGATGAGCAACGCTCACACAGGTTTGCTCCGCTATGGTAACCAATTGACCTGGAGTAGGGTTCACATTCACTGCACAATCAGCAAAGAAAAGCGGCTCCTGACCCTCCTTTTCCATAATAAAGAACGAAGTTAGCCGCCTTTTCTCTCCGTTCTCAGGAGGGTTCGCCCGGTTAATATCAAGCGCGGCACGCAAAACTTCGGGGCTACCATGCTTCTGACCGGCGATCAGTATATCTACCTCGCCCCTGTTGAGCATGTCGGCAGCAACGTCAAGATCCATGTTTTCTTCAAAACGCACATGGGCGCCGAGCGCTTGCTCTTCTTCTGGCCCCCTTTGGGCTAAATCTTCACGTAAAGCGGCTACCGTAGGGTCGTCGGCTTCGGGTAGCAGCACGGTGGGCATAAAAGGCGATTGTTCACTCATATTTTCGCTTCCTTCTTCTGTTTAATCTTCCCCACATTATAGCAAACTTTACAACTTAGCCAATATTTGGCTGGGGTACAGCACCATTGTGACGCGCTTATCGTCACGGCCGACCTCTTGGTACCCGAACTTCGTATAGCTTGCCAGGGCGGCAGGGTTGTCGACATCTGTTTCCAGCCAGATGCCGGCTACCGACCCACCCTGTTCCTTCTGCATCTTAGCGTGGACCGCCAAACTTTGGCGCATGAAAGGCCCTGACAATCGGTGACCGGTATAGCCGTCGTACAGCCGGATCGCAAACGTCTCCGTTGGCACCTCGGGCAATTGCATATCAAGAGGGAAGTCTTTTTTACCGTACCAGATAATCCCAGCCAGATCATTATCCTTGCCAAGTAGCCAGTGTATTTCCCGCCCGCCAGCCCGCCACTTCTCAAGCATCTCCTGGCTGCCAAAACGGCTTGAAGCGTCTTTCGGTGTGTATTTAACGATATTTGACTGCCGCGACTTTTCTATCAGCTGTCGCTCAAGTGCCGGATCGCTACCTACCGCCAGCCCCGTAATGAGCGGCTTAAGCTCTTCTATCGGTTGAATAATAGTAAGGCCATCCATGATGGTTACTCGTTGATCAGACTGGCTAACGTATTAAGCTGCTTAGCTATCATATGCGCCCGTTCATCAGCGTCAGGCGCTTCGACCATAATTCGTATTTTGGGCTCGGTACCCGAAGCGCGGACATTGAGCCGACCATTGCCATCCAGCTCTGCCGTCTGGCTGTCTATGAAGGTCTGGATATCGGGATGTTCCAACAGATCCTTGTTAGCAAAGGGGATGCTCAGGAGCGCTTGCGGCACGAGTTCCAGCTCGTCGTACCAGGCGGCCAGTGTTTTGCCTGAAGTGATGGTCGCGGTTAGTGTGCGGATGGCAGCCAGCAGGCCATCGCCGGTCGTACTGTATTCTGGAATAATTATATGCCCGCTCTGCTCGCCTCCCACCTGATAGTTTGTTTCGTCTAGGCCGTCCAGCACAGATCGATCGCCGACCGCCGTACGTTTTAAGGCAATGCCATGTTTGGCTAGTGCCTTTTCCAATCCCATGTTGCTCATAATGGTGGCTACGACGCCCTTATGGCCCCCGGTAATGGCTAGAATGTACAGGATGTGGTCCCCGGTAAGCTCGCGGCCTTTTTCGTCAACCAGTATCACTCGGTCACCGTCGCCGTCGAAGGCCGCGCCAGCGCTCAGTTTTTTGTCGGTAACGGCTGCTTGCAGGGCTTTGGGGTCGGTCGCGCCGCACTCTACGTTGATATTTTTTCCGTCAGGCTTATCGAACATTGCAGCAGTTTGGGCACCGAGCTTTTCAAACACCCGGCCGGCAATGCCGCTGGTAGCACCATTGGCTGAATCAACGGCAATGCGCAAACCATTAAAACTTGTCCCTCCGGCGCTGCGCACCAGGAAATCCTCGTACGCCGCCACGGCAGACGGGTCGTCGCTGGCATTGCCTGGGGTACGGGCCGCGATATCGCCGTCTATAAGGTCGTTGATGCCGTTTTGGGCGTCATCGGGCAGTTTGCGGCCGCTGCTAGTGAATACCTTAATTCCATTATCGGTGTAGGGGTTGTGGCTGGCAGTAATAATAACACCGGCCTTGGCTTGCCGCTCTTTTGTCAGGTACGCTAAACCTGGTGTTGGTATGACGCCCGTTTTCTGTACGTTAACGTCCATGGCCAGCAAGCCATCCACCACAGCCGCCACCAACGCCTCCGAAGATTCGCGTGGATCCCAGCCGACCAAGACCGTTTCGCCAGGTTTTGCAAAATACGACCCGACAGCCTTGCCGATCTGGGTCATACCCGCCGCGTCGAGCGGATACGTGCCGGCAGGGCCGCGGATGCCGTCAGTACCGAAAAGCTGAGTGCTCATAATCTGTTTGTATTATACTATGCGCACATGAAAATAATATTAAAATGCACACGCTTCTTCACACCCGGGACAGCCAGCCGTTGGGTTATACTAGGGGTATGACAGGCACGTCTTCGGAACCAACAGCAGACATTGCAGTAATTGGCTTGGCGGTTATGGGCCGGAATTTGATTATGAACATGAATGACCACGGCTTTACTGTGGCAGCTTTTAATCGCACAACCAGCAAAGTCGATGATTTTTTGGCCGCTGAAGCCAAAGGCACGAAGGTAATCGGCGCGCATTCTATTGAAGAAATGGTAGCTATGCTTAAGAAACCGCGCCGCGTAATGCTTATGGTTAAAGCGGGTGAAGCCATAGACGCCACGATCGAACAGCTGCTGCCGCACCTGGAGCCCGACGACATCATTATTGACGGCGGCAATTCGCTATTCACGGATACCGTTCGCCGGGTTGAATATGTACAGTCAAAGAGCCTACTGTATGTCGGCGCCGGTGTTTCAGGCGGGGAAGAAGGCGCCCGTAACGGCCCTTCGATTATGCCCGGCGGCTCCCCTGAAGCCTGGCCGCACATCAAGGATATTTTCCAGTCAATTGCGGCCAAAGCGCCTGATGGCTCGCCATGCTGCGATTGGGTAGGCGAAGGTGGCGCCGGACATTATGTCAAGATGGTCCACAACGGCATCGAATACGGAGACATGCAGCTGATCGGCGAGGCGTACCAGCTTATGAAGAATTACCTTGGTATGTCCGCCGACGAAATGTCTGCAGTATTTACGGACTGGAACAAAGGCGAGCTGGACAGCTACCTCATCCAAATAACTGCGGAGATTCTGGCCTACAAAGATGAGGACGGCCAGCCGCTGGTTGACCATATTCTGGATACTGCCGGCCAGAAGGGCACAGGCAAATGGACAGTGATCAATTCAGCCGAGCTGGGCCAGCCCGTTACCCTTATAAGCGAGGCCCTATTTTCACGGTTTATATCGGCGCTAAAAGAAGAGCGTACCGCCGCCGCCGCGGTACTGAGTGGCCCGCAAGGTACATATGAAGGTGACAAGCCAGCATTTACTAAACAGCTAGGTGAGGCCCTTTACGCGGCGAAGCTGGTCAGCTATGCCCAAGGCTATATGCTCATGAGGGCGGCCGGGGCCGAATACGGCTGGAAGCTCAATTACGGCGGCATAGCCCAGATGTGGAGCGGCGGCTGTATCATCCGAAGCCGCTTCTTAAGCGATATACGGGCGGCCTTCGCGGAAAATCCGGACCTTACAAACCTGCTTCTGGCGCCATTTTTCACGAAGGCGGTCACTGCCAACCAGACCGCCTGGCGCGACGTAGTCGCTTCGGCTGTGCAGGCCGGTATTCCCGTTCCGGCCTTTTCTACTGCGCTGGCCTTTTATGACGCGTACCGCTGCGATCGGCTGCCGGCCAATCTCCTGCAAGCCCAGCGCGATTACTTCGGCGCCCACACCTACGAGCGTACCGACAAGCCCCGGGGTGAATTCTTCCACACCAACTGGACGGGCCACGGCGGCGCTACCAGCGCCAGCTCCTACAATGCCTAGCCTAGGCTTTTGCGCAGTACGGCCATTTGCTCTATAAGCTGTGATGAATTCGTATTGTCAGATGCCTGAGCGAGCTCACTGCTCAGACGGTAGTGAGCCTGTTCGTCCCTTGTTTTAGGGCCCGGGCTTATATTCAGGACACGCTCAACC
>CAYLML010000024.1:0-2145 GCA_964384985.1 uncultured Candidatus Saccharibacteria bacterium
TGAGGAAGCCGCCCAGGACCGTGAGCGCGAACACGACCCAACAAAACCAGTCCAAGATCCAGCCTTTCGCGGGTCCTCGTGAGGTCTCGTCAACGACCAAACCGGCAGGTTTTTTGCCTTTTCCCGGTCACCTCCAGCTTGATCAGCCTGGTGTTCGCGTTTAGCCAAGCTCCTGCCTGGGGCTGGCTTAGCGGTTCCATACTTGGTATCTTCGGCGCGTCGCTGGCGCTGATGGCAGGTTTCATATTCAATGAATCGCGCGCCGAACACCCGCTGATGCCGTTGTCTATCTTCAAGATCCGCAACGTATCCGGGGCGAACTTAATGATGGCGCCGATGTACGCCGCGATGCTGGGAATCTTCTTCATCATTACTCTATACATGCAAACGGTGCTGCGCTATTCTCCGGTCCGGACCGGACTGGCGTTCCTGCCGTTCCCGATCGTGCTGGGCATAATGTCTACCCGCATTCCTAAACTGGTTGCCCGCTATGGCTTTAAAAGATTCCTGATTGCCGGCCCGCTCCTGGTAGCGGTAGCCATGGCCTGGCTCAGCCGCATGCCGGTTGACGGCAGCTATCTGGGCAGCCTGCTGCCGGCGCTCCTGCTTATACCGTTCGGGGTGGGGATGACATTCATGCCTATAATTGCGGCGGCAACTTCGGGTGTACCCGGACGTGAAGCCGGTTTGGCTTCGGGCCTGATCTCAACCTCGCAGCAGATGGGCGGCGCGCTCGGACTGTCCATACTGTCCGGTGTGGCGGCTACCGTCACGGCTTCTTCTGCGAATCTTGGTCCGACCGGAGCGCTGGTGCATGGCTTTGATCGTGCGATGCTGGTAGCGGTGGTCTTCATGCTGTTCGCGGCGACACTGGCTGTCACGGTGATCCGCCAGCCCCGAAAACCAAAGAGTGGCGGCAAGGAAGACGTGAAAATGCAAGTAGCCTTAGAGGCCTAAGGTCTCGGCTTCCCGCTTCAGTATGACACGATAATTGCTAGCTGCCGGTATACGGATAATAGTTGATGGACTTGACTGCCATTTGCCATGGCCCGCTGCTATCGTCAATGCCGTAAGGCGGGTATTGCTGGGTTTCCGTGCCGCCTTCCGTACCGCCCATAGCAATGTTGAGGATCAAATAATAAGGCTGGTTATAGGGCCACGCGTCGGGCGTGTCAGCCGCAGCTTTGTTAACGGCGTGGTACGCGACTCCATCTACCAAAAACACTAAGGACGTTGGGGTCCATTGCAGTTCGTAGTCATGAAAGGTTGTCGTATCGTCGTTAACATTTGACGTAGCTATCCGTTCGTTATTATTCCTAAGATTATATGTATAAGAATGAGCCGAAGAAGTGATCTGACCGGGAATTGACCCGGTGGCCTCGAGCATATCGATCTCGCCGTCCCGTAGGTAATTATTCGGGTCTTGCTCGGCGGCTGGAGTGGTAAGCGCGTACTTAGTACCGGAAGGCAGTAGCCACAGTGCCGGCCAGCTGCCGACGCCGGCAGGTAATTTGGCGATGATATCTAGTTTGCCGTACGTAAAATTCAGGGAAGGCACTGTAGTGATGCGAGCGGACGTATAATTAAAGCCTCCGGCTGATTGTTTCCGGGCTTCAATGATAAGCTGGCCGTTTTCGATGCGGGCGTTACCGGGATCGTCCGTGTAGTATTCGTCCTCGTCATTGCCCCATCCCGGGTTATCCGGGCCGCCATTGCCAAGATCGTATCCCCATGTACCACTGCTCAGCGGACCATCTTTCATTATCGTAAAGTTTTGGGACCATGATGGGTTGGCGGCGAACGGCGTGGCCGTACTGGGTGATTCCGCGGCCGCGAGATGTTCTAAAGGAGCAGGTATTGATGCCAGGCTATGTTTTGCCGGAGCGGCTATACCGTTCTCGGACTGCTCAGGCGGGATAGAGAGCAGTCCCGTGATCAGCAGTATGATAAGTAAGACCGAACCGCTCGATGCGTAATAGGGTTGGACGGCCCGCTTTATTTCCTGCCAGAACCTCATTACAGATTACTATAATATAAAATCTATCACTTGTAAATGAAGCTCGATATAATGCAGGAAATATTTTGATTACTTACTGTAATGTTTTATTGTGTACTTAGCAATCTGGAGGGATGACAATGCAGTTA
>CAYLML010000024.1:2155-4563 GCA_964384985.1 uncultured Candidatus Saccharibacteria bacterium
AATCAATAAGAGTAAATATTGGTGGGGCTCGCTCGCAGTAGTAGTAGGGGCGATCGCGTGGCTTAGTCTAACAACGGCAGCCAGTGGCCAATTGACACTCGACAAAGTTGTGAGCAAAAATCAGACGACCGCATCCACTAGCGTTACCACGGCCGCATTTAGTACGGCTCAGCCTGGCGAATTACTAGTTGCATTTGTCTCCGCTGATGGCCCGACCACTTCCGGCGGCCAAAAGGTAAGCGCCATGACTGGCGGCAGCTTGACCTGGACTTTACGGCAACGGGTAAATACCCAGTACGGCACTTCAGAGATATGGCAAGCCGTCGCGCCAAGCACCCAAACCAACATTACCGTCAAAGCCACCTTGTCTTCATCAGCAGTTAGCTCGCTCAACGTGGCAGCGTTTATTAACGCTGATAACTCGGTAAATGGCACCGTCGGATCCGCGAACGCCGCCACCGGCGCTCCATCAGTTAGTCTAACCGGATCTCGCAGCGGTTCATGGGTATGGGGCGTTGGCAACGACTGGGATGGCGCGACTGCCCGGACCGTCGGTACGAATCAGACTAAAGTATCAGAATATTTGGCTACTGGCGGTGACACCATGTGGGTTCAGCGC
This sequence comes from uncultured Candidatus Saccharibacteria bacterium, assembly GCA_964384985.1. Lineage (GTDB taxonomy): Bacteria > Patescibacteriota > Saccharimonadia > Saccharimonadales > UBA4665 > CAYLML01. The sequence continues at coordinate 2,775 of CAYLML010000024.1, forward strand.
CAAACAACTGCCAGCGGCGTTGCCGGCAGCGTGTCAACACTTAATGATACAGCGCCGACCAACCATCGTTGGAATTTCGCGTCTATCGAAATCTTACCTTCGGTAGTCGACACTACTGCTCCGACTGCGCCGACCAATTTGGCGGCCAACGCTACCGCGCCCACGAATGTGAACCTAACGTGGAATGCCAGTACCGACGACGTTGGAGTGACCGGCTACAAAGTATTCCGAGACGGAGTACAAATAGGCACCAGCGCGAGCACCAGCTATACCGATCCCACCACCACCGGGAGCACGGCTTACAGCTATACCGTACGGGCCTATGATGCCGCGGGCAATACATCGGCCGATTCAAATCCTGCCAGCGTGACTACGCCGGCGCCTGATACCACAGCCCCTACAATCACCGGAATCGCGGCCGGTAGTATAACCCAGACCACGGCAACCATAAGCTGGTCGACTGACGAGCCGGCCGATACTCAGGTTGAGTATGGTCTCACAACCGCGTACGGCAGCAGCACGCCGCTCAACGCCACTCTGTCAACCGCGCATTCCACAAATCTAACTGGTTTGACCGCCAATACTACGTATCACTTCCGCGTTAAGTCTAAAGACGGGTCCGGTAACCTGGCGACTTCAGGTGATAACACCTTCACGACGCTGGCCCCGGCTCCGGATACCACGCCGCCCACCACGGCAGTGACCAGCCCTTCAAATGGCGCTACTGTTAGCGGCACCGTATCAGTCACGGCCAATGCCGCGGATAATGTCGGGGTCGTGGGTGTTCAGTTTAAGCTTGACGGGGTAGTGCTCGGCGCCGAAGATACCACCAGTCCGTACAGTGTTTCGTGGAACACGACAACTGCCAGCAACGGCAGTCATATTCTAACCAGCACGGCTCGTGACGCCGCCGGCAATGTGACGGTTTCATCCAATACCACGGTCACGGTTAATAACGGCGGCAGCGGCGGTACCCCACTGGCGATTGACGGCAACCAAACCTTCCAGACTATGGATGGCTTTGGTACCAGTATTAACGCCACGGACTTGAGCGTGCCGGTTACCAGTATCGAGCCGGCTATAGATAAATTATCTGACGGCGGCACACGCATCTGGCGGGTGGTTGCCGAGCAGGCCGACTGGGAGGCTACCAACGACGATTCCAACCCTTCCACTAACCTAAATGATTCGGCACAGCCCGGTACGCAGTACTACATGAATCTCTATAATACTGCCAAATTCCAGCACCTCTGGGGCATTCTGCAGTACCTCAAAGATAAAGAGGCGGCCGATCCAAGCCTGCATTACACGATCGTGCTCAGTTTTATGGGTCGGGGACCGGACTGGATGATGCAAGGCCCGCGCGTTACGCCGGTCAGCTCACCAACGGCGGCTTCAATCGCCAGTCATACCCTCAAGGCCGGCATGGAAGATGAATGGGCGGAAACTGTTTCGTCGGCGCTGTGGTACGGCAAAACCGTCAAAGGTCTACAGATCGACCTGTTCTCTCCGGATAACGAACCGGATTGGGATTACATTGAAGGTGTGGAAATGACTTCGACACAGTACGCGACCGCCATGGATAAGCTCTCGTCGCATCTGGACGCGCTTGGTTTGGGCAGCATGCATCTGGTTGGACCCGATACCGCCCGGTCAGGCGACGCGGTTGACGGCTACGCAGCACCGCTCCGTAACTATCCTAACGTGATGAACAAGCTTGATCACTACACGCTGCACGATTATACCGGCAGCACGTCGAACGCCTACGACAACATCAAGTCTTCAAGCT